>JAFNGP010000223.1:402-8485 GCA_017885175.1 bacterium | reverse complement strand
CCGGCCGCTTCGTCCTGCGGCGCAGGAGCCCCCTTCTCGAGAAGATCGAGGGCGAATTCCAGCACGCGGTCGGTGCCCGAGGCGACGTCCTCCGGCGTGTTCACGATTCGAATGTCGGGAGGCACGCCGATCCCGTCCCAGCAGACGCCGTTCTCGTCCCGCATGACCTTGAAGGCGACCCACATGGTCCAGCCGTTCGGCATCTTGTCCGGGTATTGCGCCGAGAAGGCGCCCTCGGTGAGATCCCCCACCATGGTGACGTGGGGAAGCGTGCGCATGGCGAGCGCGAAGATATCGGCGCTGCTTGCGCTGAAGCGGTGCGCGAGAAGGATCGTGGGCCGCGTGAACTGCGCCGGGCCGCCGGGCTCGACGTTGCGGTACTCCACCGGCCACAGGTCATCGTGCTTGCGGCCGTAACGTGTCTGCGACTGCATGAAGTTCCGTTTGCGGTCGGCGAACCGGTTCGCCACATACTCCTCCGTTTTGCCCGAGCCTCCCGGGTTGCCGCGCACGTCGACAACCATGGCCCGGGCGCCGGCGAGCTTCCCGAGGGCCGCGTCGAGCGCCTGGGTCGTCGGCCCGGCCCCCGCCTTGAAGTGGCTGAAGTGCATGTAACCGATTCCATCGGCGAGCCAGCCGTAGGTGAAGCTCCCCTTCAGCGTATCCGTAGCGCCGCCCTTCAGGTATTTCGACCTCACGAGATCCAGGGAGAAATCGTCCGGCTCGCGGGCGTCCTGCACCCCGCCGCAGTTGCGCCGCTTCTCGTCGGCCAGGCAAACGTGGCCGTCGTTCAGGTTCCGCATCATGTCGAGAATGATGTTCCACAGCTCCTCGTCGGTGGTCGCCGGCGTGACCTTCGGCCGGTAGACCCTGTACAAGGCGTCCCAGTCGACGTTCTTGACGCCGAACTGGGCGTAATTTCTATCGAGGCTTTTCCAGACATACTCGAAATTCAGGACGGGATCGCGAGGATTCGCGGCCTCTTTAGGAGCGGCTGCGGCGGTTGACGCCAGAAGACCGATGGCGAAGAGGAAAATGAAAAGACGTGACATGATCGACGACTCCTTTCCCGTGCCGAGATAAGAGGCGACTTGGAGCACGCTTGTCCTGGTGGGAGGGCAGGGGCACCGATAAGTCTCACCGTGTCTGCTTTCGATTATACGTAGAGCGACAGGAAATTGTTTCTTGTATGGTACCCAAATAGCGGGTGGCGGCGATGGGACCCGCGTATCGCGCGAGCACGCGCGGGGTGCAATCAGCGGCAGGACCCGCGTGATCAGAACAGGCGAGTAAATCCGATCGTCCAGCGGAAATCCCACTTGTCCGTCCCGCCGACCACTTCGGGGCGGTTCAGGTAGAGCGGGAACTCGGCCGTGATCTTCCAGAGGCTCAGGCTCACGCCGAAGTCGGCGAGGGTGCCGTCGAACGCGCCCTCGAGTCTCTCGCGCTCCGACGCGGGAATCCCCTCGAACGTGCGGTCGTCGAGCACCTTCCCCCAATCGTAGAACAGGCTCAGCCTGCGGTCGAGCATCCGCGAGACCTTGCGGCTCACCGGAAGCGGGAACGGAAGCTGAAGCTCGACGTTCGAGGCGAACACGCGCTTGAACGCGAACGTTCCGTCGTAATAGCCGCGCAGGTTCGCGTCGCCGGCGACGTGGAAGTTGTTGTACCGATCCCTCGGGAAGGCCCCGACGCTCCGCAGCCAGAAGAAGCGCTCCTTCGCGAGCGCGTTCCCGCCGGCGAGGCTGAATCGCTCCTGCATCGGCGGGTCGTTCGTCGAGTGGCCGACAAAGAATCGAAGGTTCGGCTTGACGGGGAAATCGAACCGTATCGCCGGCCAGAACCGCACGGCCGCGGCGAACTTTTCGAAATTGAAATTGCTCCCCCAGAGCGAGCGATTGTAAGCGAACGAGAGCGCCGATGCGAAGACGTCGGTTTTGGGGCTGATCTCGAAGCGGATGCCCCCGCTGATGTCGCGGCCCTTCTCGTACGTGCCGGGGAATACGTACGCCGTATCCTCGCGGCGGCTCCTGTCGATGTCTCTCGCCTTCTCGTATACGCCGGGGAATACGTACGCGGTGTCCTTGATCTCGTGGTAATTCACGCTGAAAGCCAGGCGCTTCGCGAGGGGATCGAAGAGAGACGTTCTGCGGATCTTCCTGATCTCGAGAGCCGCCCCCAGCCTTCCCTCGCGGTTGAACATCTCGGCGAGGACGGACGCGTCTTTCCCCAGGTAGCCGACGGCGTTGTCGTACGCGGCGTAGTAATCGATCTTCTCGCTCCCGAATCCGTAGAGCCCCTGCAGGGTGAATTTCCGGTAATAGTTGTCGTAGCCGCCGCGCAGGCGGAGCCCCAACTTGCCCTCGTCGACGTCGTTATAGTAGCCGATCGGAAGGATCCGGTACTGGTAGGAGTCGCCCGGATAGTACCTGTTGAACGGCACGTCGAGCGCCACGCTCTTGCGCTGCGGATAGTAGTTGTCGAGCCGGTAGGCGTCGAGAATCTCGTTATCGGGATTTATCGCGGCCGACACCGGCTTCGAATCGAACGTGAAGCTCTTCGCGATCGTCCGCGGGACGCCGTCGAGCCGCTCGACGACCGTGTTCCCGTTCTTCAGACGGAAGGCGAGCGCGAGCGGCATCATGAGCTCCCCCTTGCGCTCGATCCTGACGTCCGCGACGAAGCCCTCCTTCGCGCCCTTCACCTTGAAGCGCGAGATCGCGTAGTCGCATTCCTTCGTCGTGTGGAGCCACTGCTTGAAGAAATCGGCGAGCTGCATCCCCGAGACTTCTTCGCAGACCGACCGGAACGCGTCCTCGTCGACGTGCCTGAACCGCCAGCGCTCGACGTAGGTGCGGATAATCGTGCGGAACGCCTCGTCTCCGACCGTGTACCGAAGCGCCCGGAGAAAGAGCGGCGCGCCCACGTACGGCATCGTGCTGAAGCCGTTCTTGAACTCGTGGGCCGGCGTCGCGATGCGCTCCGCGTACCCGATGCGGTGGAGATTGACGACGCTTTTCCCGAGCCCGTCCCACATGCGCTGCTCCCGGAAGAGGGAGTAGGGGAACGGGCGCTTCTCCGGCTTCCCGTAGGGGCCGTACCGCTCTTCCACGTTCCAGAAGACGGCGTAGTTCGCGAAGCCCTCGTCGAGCCACGCCTCGGCGCGCTCGTCGTTCGCGAGGACCCCGTAGAAATAGTTGTGCGCGAGCTCGTGGAGGATGAGCCCTTCGTCGGCGGAGCCGTTCATGGCGAGCATCGGATACTCCATGCCTCCGCGCATCAGGCAGTCGACGACGCTGACCTGCGGATACGGGTAGGGCCCGGCGTTTTTCTCGAGCCACTGCATCGAGCGCAGGCTCCGGGCGAGGGCCGAATCGGCCCACGCGCGGTTCCAGGGATTGAAGAAGCTCATGATGCGGTAGCCGTTGTAGAGCGTGTCCTGGACCATGAAGCTCGGCGAGGCGCACCAGGCGAAATCGTGGACGTTTTCCGCGCGGAACTGCACGGTTTTGACGGCGGGAGCCTTCGAGGAATCGGCGCTCGCGCCGCCGTGCCGCCGCATCTTCCTCTCCCATCCGGGATCGCCCGAAACGGGCACGCCCGTCGCCGCGACGACATATCGCTCCGGCAGCGTGATCGACACGTCGAAAGCGCCGAACTCGCCGTAAAATTCACCCATGCGGTACTGGTCGGGATGCCAGCCGTTTTTGTCGTAGACGGCCATCTTGGGGTACCACTGGGCCATGTTGTACTGCTCGCCCGAATATCCCGAGCGCCCGAGAAGGGGCATGATCTTTTCCTCGAACGCGAGCTCGACCGTTGCGGCCGCGCCCGGGAGGAGCGGCTTCGCGAAGCTCGCCTTGAGAATCGTCCCGTCGACGGTGAACTGCACGGCGGCGCCGTCGATTGTGAGCTCCTTCACGTCGAGCCGGCCGCGCATCGATTCCGGCAGCCCCACGAGGAAGCGCCACGTTCCCTGCAGGTAGTCGCGGATGAGGGGGGATGTCTTGTCGCGGAAGGCGTTCGGATAGAGGTGCAGGTAGAATATGCCGAGCGTGTCGGGGGAATTGTTCCTGTACAGAATCGTTTCGGCGCCCGAGAGGACATGATTCTCCGCGTCGAGCGAGGCCTTGATCGTATAATTCGCCTCTTGCTGCCAGTACCGAACGCTGTCGTCCTGCGCGCGGGCGGCGTCCGAGCAGACGGCCAGCAAGGAGATCGAGATGATGCGCCCCGTGATCAAGGGCGTCCTGATACGCGTTCCCGGTTCGAACCTCATTTCCACCCCTTATCCGCAAAGGAAACCGCCGCGCGAAACCTGCTCTGCGCGCGATCGGTCCATGAAAGGTAGCACAGGGGGCGCATCTTATCAAGCGCCGGCGAGCGTTTATCGGCGGGCGTTCATCCGGAGGGAAGCATCTTCTCCACGAGCGTGGTGTCGTAGACGCCTGATTTAAAATCCTCGGCGACCAGTATCCGGTTGAGAAACGAGATATTGTTCTTTATTCCTTTCAGTACGATGATGCCGAGAGCGTTGACGGTTCTCTCGATGCATTTCTCCCTGCTTTCCGCGTGCACGACGAGACTGGCGATGTGGTGGTCGTAGAACTCCGGGACTCTGAATGCCTCCCGTTCTCCCGCGATCTCTCCGATGTGCGTATAGAAGGTTATTCCCTCCCCGATCGGATGGCGGAACTCGGTTATCGGGCCGCAATCCGGCATGAAACCGTTGGCGGGATCCTCCGCGTAGATCCTGCACTCGATGGCATGTCCGGCGCAGACGATCTGATCCTGCGAGAGCCCGGCCTTGTTGTACACGGCCATTATCTGGCGCTTGTAGAGATTGTGCCCGTACGCCTTTTCGGTAACGGGCAGCTCCACCTGGGCCCTGGTGTTCATTTCCAGGAAATGCAGGCCCGATTGCCTGAGAAACTCCATCGTTCCGAGACCGCGATACCCGATCTTTCGAGCGTACGCGACGCAGTGCGCGGTCAGATAGTCTCTTTCGTCGGGAGTGAGCCTCGGCGCCGGAGCCTCTTCGATCAGCTTCTGATGCTTCCTCTGCACGGAGCAGTCCCTGGTCCCGAAATGCAGGACGTTCCCCTCGGCGTCTCCGAGAATCTGAACCTCGATGTGTTTGGCCTGCTCGAAGTATTTCTCCAGAAGAACCTTCCCGGAGATTCTGTCGAACCTCTTGCTGTAGTAATCCTTGAAAGCCCTGTGCACGTCATGCGGGCCGCGGCACTTGAACAGGCCTCTGCCGCCTCCGGAATTCACCGCTTTGAGCATCACGGGAAAGCCCACGCTCGCGGCGACGATCAGGGCCGGGATCTCTCCCTTTATGGTGTCGATCTTCTCCGGAGGGATCACCCTGATGCCGGAATTCCTGACCGATTTCTTGGCCGTCCTCTTGTTCCCGGCGAGCCTGATAATTTTCGAGGAAGGCCCGATGAATCTGATTCCGGCCTTCTCGCACGCCAGCGCAAAATCGGCGTTCTCCGAGAGAAACCCGTACCCGGGATGGATGGACTTGATGTTGTTCTGCCGGGCCGTTTCGACGATCTTTTCGATATTGCAGTAATCTCCTCCCCCGTGCTCCCCCTTGCCCAGGCAAAACTTGTTTTTCGCCGACATCACGGGAAGCGTTTTTTCATCCGCTTCGGTATAGATGATCGCCCAGGAGATATTCAAGGCGTCGCACGCCTCGATGACTCTCATCGCCGCGATTCCTCTATTCGCTATGAGCATTTCTATGGTCATAATTCTCCCCGGGCCGGCTCTGAACGCCCGCTATCGCCGATCGGGCGACTGCATCTTCTCGTTCCGCTGAATCTCCCAGATCTTCATGTACAGGAGCGTCGTCGTGGCGGTGTTGAGCAGAGAGAGGACAAGACCGTGCATGCCGTCCCGGCACCCCTTTCTCGACACGTAGCTTCTCAGGAAGGCCGAAAGAGCGTGCAGGATGACGGCGCCGCCGGAGCTCTTCCGCGATCCGGCGTATTCAATCGCTTCCAGGGAAGAATATTCGTTCAGTTTTTGAAATGCGGCGGACAGGGAGGCGCAGGTGAAATGCCGCATCGGGCTCGAGAGCCTTCCGGCCCGGCCGTCGATCTCGAAGCCCTCGTGTACCAGCCTGTCCGTGACCCTGGCCCTCGACTTGCGGAACAGGCGCATCTGATAATCGCGCTGCCAGCCGGCGCCCCTCATGAGCTTCCCGAGAAAATAGTTGTCTCTCCTGATCCAATAGCCGTCGAGCGAGGCGCTCCCGGCGGCCTTCTGCATTTCTTCCGCGAGTTCTTTCGTGACTCTTTCGTCGGCGTCCAGGCTCAGCACCCATTCGTTGGACGCGAGCCCCAGGGCGTGCGCCTTCTGACGGGAGAAGCTGTCCCACGCCCGGTAGTGGAATTTATCGGTATATTTCAGAGCGATTTCNNTTATCTGAATTTCCGATTCCTGTCAAGGCGCGCGGGCAAGCCCGGCCGGCACGGGCGGTGGCGGGGAAAAAAGCTTGAGAATAATCCGCGTGTGCGCGAAAATGGATTCGCATGAAATACGATACGGATATCATACGTCCCGCCATGCGAGACGCGGACATACGCTCGCGCATCGGCTCGGCCCCGCCCGCCGATCTCAAGCTCATCAGGAAGGGGCTCCTCACGCTCCACACGCTCGAGCTCATGGCGGCGACCATTTACCGGTGCCAGATCACGCCGCGCTCAAGCGATCTCAACCGCGCGCTCGTCGCCGCCATGTGCAACGAGATGACGCACCTGCAGGATTTCCAGGTGAAGCTCTGCGAATACGGATGGCGCCCGAGCCCGTTCCGGTGGGCGTACTGGATCGTCGGGTGGTGCCTCGGCGCGTTTTCGCGGCTCAAAGGCCCGGAGGCGATTCTGAAGACGGGCGTCTGGGTCGAAACGAAAGCCGTGCATCATTATTCGGAGCTCCTCGAGAGAGTTCCGTGGGACGACGAGACGCGCGCGATCGTCGAGAAGAACCGGGCCGACGAATACGGGCACGTCGAGCGCTGGAAGGGCATGCTGGCAGAATAGCGGGTGGCGGCGATGGCGCCGGACATTCCCGCTCCNNAATCAGCGGCAGGACCCGCGTATCGCGCTTCCCGGGCAGCCCCGCCGTTTCTCCTTCCCATCCCCTTTTTTGTGTAGTAGTATGAGCGGGCTTTTTGTAGGCCGGTTCAATAATGTTGTTTCCGCTTTGTTTGTTCACGTCCAGCGTTCATCCGGAAGGAGGCGGTATGCACAGAGGCAAGAGGACTTCGTTTCTCTTCGCGGTCGTTCTGGCGGCGCTCTCGCTGCTCGTTCTGGCGCAGGCGCAGGTCGCGGCGCAAACCCTCGAAGAGAAGGTCAAGGAATTCGATCTCAAGAACGGGATGAAATTCCTCGTCGTCGAGCGGCATGAGGCGCCCGTCGCGTTCTGCGCGGTCGCGTTCAACGTCGGCGCGGCGAACGAATGGCCGAACGTCACCGGCATCTCCCACATGCTCGAGCATATGATGTTCAAGGGTACGGAGATGATGGGGACGAAGAATTACGCGAAGGAACGCCCCTATTTCGAGCGGACCGACGCGCTCGGCGACAAGACGATCGCCCTGAGGAAAGAGATGGGCGAATGGCGCTTCACGCGCTTCCAGGCGTTCGGCCGCCAGGTGCTCGAGTCGTTCACCAAGGAGGAGAAGGAGCGCATCGGCGCCGACAAGAACGAGCAGAACAAGCTCCTCGCCGCGAAGATCCGCGGCATGGCGAATCTTCCCGATTCCATCGGCGCGGTTCCGTACCTCGTTAGGGACGGCGGCGTCAATTATCTGGACAAGTACCTCGAATACGAGCTCGCGTGGGGCGAGATCGCGAAGCTCCTCGACGAGCAGCGGCAGTTCATGGTGAAGGACGAGCTCTGGGGCCAGTTCATGAACAACGGTTCCCGGTTCCTCAACGCCTTCACGTCGAACGATATGACCGTGTACCTCGAGTACCTTCCCGCGAACCGGCTCGAGCTCTTCATGGTTCTCGAGTCCGACCGGATGGAATCGGCCGTATTCAGGGAATTCTGGTCGGAACGCGACGTC
>JAFNGP010000223.1:0-266 GCA_017885175.1 bacterium | reverse complement strand
TACTTCGGATCGATTCCGGCGAAGCCCGCGCCGCCGCGCCTCGAAACGCGCGAGCCCGAGCAGCGGGGAGAACGCCGCGTCATCGTCGAACACACGGCGAATCCCAAGCTCATGATGGGATTTCACAAGCCGATTTATCCGAATCCCGACGCCGCGGCGATCGCCGTTCTCGAGAGCATCCTCGGGGGAGGGCGCACCTCGCGCCTCTACAAGACGGTTTACGAGGAGAAGCAGCTCACCGCCGAGGAGCCGAGAGTGTATGACGG
>JAFNGP010000222.1 GCA_017885175.1 bacterium | reverse complement strand
AGATCGATCACCTTCAGGCTCTCGCGGCCGCGGCGGATGAGGTGATCGATCATCTCGTCGAACGGCATCGTGCCCCGCTTCGTCGCGAAGGCGAGCAGGACGGGCAGATTGACGCCGCTCACGACCTTGATCCCTTTCTCACCCTCGACCGCGCGAACGCTGTTGATGCAGCAGGAACCTCCGAAGTAGTCGACGAATACGATCACGTGCGCGTCTTCCCGCCGCGCGAGGATCTCGCGTATCCTCGCGATGACGCTCTCGTCGCACAGATCGGAGCCCGAAACGGCGTAGAGATCCTCCTGCGCGCCGACGATGAGCTCCGCCGTGCGCACGAGCTCCTCGGCGAGCTTCCCGTGCGTGACGACGATNNTTGTTGAACCGTTTCGCGGCGTCGATGCCGTACACCTTGAGCATGTGGTTGAGGGAAATGCTTTCCGCGATGACCGTGATATTCTTGCCCGGATAGATCGGTATCACAACCTGCCGGATTTTCGTTCCGAGGATGTCGACGTATTTCTCGTCGAGACCGAGCCGGTCCCAATCCTTCTTCGGATCCCAGACCTCGAGGCGCACCTCGACCTCGATGCGCTTTTGAACGCGCACCGCGCGAATGCCGAAGATGTCCATGACGTTGATGATCCCGATGCCGCGGATCTCCATGAAATGCCGCAGGTGCTCGGAGCCCTTCCCGATGATCACGTTGCCCCGCCTGATGATCTCGACGACGTCGTCGGCGACGAGCCGGTGCCCCCGCTCGACGAGGTCGAGCGCTATCTCGGACTTCCCGATTCCGCTCTGCCCCGAGATGAGGAGTCCGACTCCGTACACGTCCACGAGAGAGGCGTGAACCGACATGCGCGGGGCGAACACGTCCTCGAGATGATCGGCGAGCATGTGGAGGAACGGCGTCGTCGGGAGCGCCGTGCGGATCACCGGAATGCCGTGCTCGGTCGCGAGCGGAACGAGGTCCGGAATCGGCTCGAGCCCTTTCGTCACGATGATGCAGGGGAGGGGCTTCGAGAAGAGCCTCGTCAGGGCGTCGCGCTGCCGAGCCTGGTTGAGCGACGACAGGTACACCGTCTCGGTCTCGCCGATGAGCTGGATCCGCTCGTGGAGAAAGAACTCCATGAATCCGGTGAGCGCGAACGCGGGCCGGTGTATATCGGGCACCGAGATCTGCAGGGGACTCGCAAGGCTCGGCGTCAGAACCTCGAGCTTGAACTCGTCCTTGCATTCGTTGTAGAACTGATCGACCGGGTACACGTAGCGAAGAGAATCCTCCATACTCACCGCCTCGGATTCGTAACCGTCCTAGAATTTCTCGAGCAATCCGTAATTTCCATCGGCCCGCCGGTACACGATGCTCAGTTTACCCGATTCGGTGTTGTTGAACAGCATAAAGTTGTGCTCTTCGTCCTCCATCAGGACGATCGCCGTCTCGACGCTCACGTCGCGAATACCGTGCGCAACCTCCTCGATGATCTCGAGCCCCTTGGTCGAGCCGACGCTCGCCGAGCCGATCACCTTTTCGAGGGTCTCCGATTTGTAGACCCCNNTCGTCGGATTCTTCCTTGGCGGAAAAGTCGTGGCCGTTCACGTGGACCTTGATCTCGGCGATGTGGCGGAATTTCTCCACCGACATGATCGCTTCGACGTGGAGTATCTGGTCCCAGAACCGCTTCAGCTTCCGTATCTTGGTCTCGGCGAACGTGACGAGCTCGGGAGTCGCTTCGAAATGCCGTGCCGTGGTCGTGAGCTTCATTCGTTACCTCCTCGCATCTTCTACCCTTCGCTCTGCCGTTATCCCTGCTGGAGACCGAGACGAACCTCCTGATACGAGCTCCGCACGAGCGGCCCGGCGGCCACGTCGCGGAAGCCCAGAGCGAGCGCCTCCTCCCTGAACCGGTCGAAGCGTTCGGGCGGGATATAGCTCCGAACGCGGATCTGCCCGATTCCCGGACGCAAATACTGGCCGACCGTCAGGCAGTCGACCGACGAACGTCTCAGGTCCCGAAAGGCTTCCAGCACCTCCTCGGTCGTTTCACCCAGTCCGAGCATCAACGAAGACTTCGTGATCACCTCCGGACGAATCAGCTTCGATTCCGAAAGAAGGAACAGCGATCTGTCGTAATCGGCGCCCCCGCGCGCTTTCGCGTAGAGACGGCGGACCGTTTCGACGTTGTGACAGAGAATCTCGGGGCCCGCGGCGAGAACCGTTGCGAGCGATTCGAGGCTGCCGCCGAAATCGGGGACGAGAACCTCGACGACCGGCGGCTTCTCGAGGCGCTTGAGCGCGCGGATCGTATCGGCAAAGACGCCCGCCCCGCCGTCGCCGAGATCGTCCCTGGTGACGGAGGTCACGACGACGTTTTCGAGATTCATCAGGCTCGCGGCCCGCGCGATCCGCCTGGGCTCGTCGGGATCGGGGGGATGCGGCGCGCCCCGCGAGACCGCGCAGAAGCGGCACGCGCGCGTGCACACGCCGCCGAGAATGAGAAAGGTCGCCCGCCGCCGCGAGTAGCATTCGGTGCGGTTCGGGCACAGGGCTTCGCGGCACACCGTGTGAAGATCGTTCCCGCGGACGACGCTCTCGACGGGACCGCATTCGCCGAGGAGGGGGATCCTCCTCTGCAGCCAGCCGGGAAGGCGCTCGGATCGGCGAGACTTGGTCGATACAGTCATGTATTATCGATAACCCTGCGTTCGGGTATGCTCAATACTGCTTTCGATGCCTGGCCGGAAGTATGCCGAGCTGCTCCCGGTACTTCGCGACGGTCCGGCGCGCGATGATGAGACCGTCCTTCTTCAGTATATCCGCGATCTTCTGATCGCTCAAGGGTCTTCGCGTGTCCTCCTTGGCGATGATGCCCTTGATCTTCATCTTGGCGCTCTTCGCGGAAACCTCGTCGCCGTCCTCGGTGCTCAGGCTGGAACTGAAGAAATACTTGAGCTCGTAGACGCCGCGGGGCGTCTGGACGTACTTGTTCGTCGTCACGCGGCTCACGGTCGACTCATGCATGCTGATCCTGCTCGCGACCTGCTGGAGGGTAAGCGGTCTGAGAAACGCCGCCCCCTTCTCGAAAAACTCCTTCTGTTCCTCGACGATCGCCTCCATTACCTTGATCATGGTGCGCCGGCGCTGCTCGATCGTCTGGATGAGCCACTTCGCGTTCTTGAGGCGGCTCTGTATGAAATCCTTCGCCTCGGTGTCGAGCTCGACGTTCTGCTGAAGCTCGTCGCGGTACGACTGGCTGATCCTGAGGCGGGGAATGTTCCGGTCGTTGAGCGAGATGATGTACCGGTCGCCGATCCGATCGACGACGAGGTCGGGGATGACGTACTTCGGCTCCTCGACGAGAATGTCGAGGCCCGGTTTCGGGTTCAGCTTGCCGATGACGTGCGACTCTTCCTGTATCTCCTTCATGGACACCTTGAGCGCCTTGCTCAGGTCCAGGTACTTCTTCTGCTTGAATTCCTCGAAATGGTCGCGAACGATGCGCGCGGCGAGTGTGTCGCCCATGCCCTTGGCCATGAGCTGGATGAGCAGGCACTCCTTGAGGTCGCGCGCCCCGACTCCGATCGGATCGAAGGTCTGGATCATCCTGAGCACGCGTTCCACTTCCTCTTCGGTCGCGCGGCACGAATCGGCGATCTCCTTGAGGCCGGCCGTGAGGTAGCCCGAATCGTCGAGGCTTCCGACGATGTACTCGCCGACCTCGAGCGTCTTCACGTCCTTCGTGACGAGCCGCATCTGGCTCATGAGATATTCGACGAAGCTCTGCTTCGCGATGGGCACGCGCTCGACGAAATCCTCCCGGTCCTCCTCGTTCGCGAAGCCGTCCCCCAGGCCGAAGCTCGACTCGAAGTAGTCGTCGAACTCGACGCGCTCCTTCTTCGCCTCTTCGCTCTCCGCCTCGGTCTCGGCGACCTTGGCCTGCTGCTCTTCGGTCTTGTGTTCGGCGAGCTCTTCCGTCGCGGGCTCTTCCTCGTCCGCTTCCATGTCGGCGTCGTCGATTTCCTCGAGGAGCGGATTCTGGAGGACCTCCTGCTTGAGCACCTGCTGCAATTCGAGGGTCGGCATCTGCAGGAGCTTGAGCGCCTGCTGGAGCTTCGGCGTCATCACGAGACGCTGCTGCAGCCCGACATTGAGTCCGATTTTCATATCCATGGCAGCGCCATCCTGTTCTTATTTAGAGTCGAAACTTCTCACCCAGGTATATTTCGCGGATGTCCGGGTCGCTGGCGAGCTGGTCGGCCGTGCCCGAACGCAAGATCTAGCCTTCGTACATAATGTAGGCGCGGTCCGTGATCGAAAGCGTCTCGCGCACGTTGTGATCGG
>JAFNGP010000221.1 GCA_017885175.1 bacterium | reverse complement strand
ATCGCCGCGCTCGCGCTGGGCGGCTTCGTGATGAGCCGGACGCGGGTCATGAAGGAGCTCAACACGTATCGCTTCATGCCGTTCGTATACGCGGCGGCCGCGATCTATTGCGGCGCGCGCGTGTACGGCGCCCTTTCGAGCGAGGCGCGCGTCTGGCCCCATGCGCTTCTCGGCGCCCTGTTCCTGGCCGGGGCCGTCGACAGCGCGCGGGCGTCGGGTATTCTGAGAAAATCCTGACGAAGCGACGGGGCGCCTTCGAGAGCCTTCTGAAACGCGCTTTCGATCGCGCCCCGGTTCGTATATCGGGCGCCGATGCGCCGCCGCGGGCGCGATCAAACGGCGCCGGGCCGCTTTCTGAAAGCGCCCTCGACTCTCCCGTGGCGGTGCGGGGCGCCGACCCCATGGCTGTGCTCGGGGCCCAGCTCCTCCAGGTAGTGAAGCGCCTCCCAGCCGCCGAACATGTTCCGCAGCTCGTTCTTCTCGAGAAACGTCCTCACGAAACCGGCGCCGTCGGAGAACGAGTTCTTCCCGATTTCCTTCCAGGTTCGCGAAACCTCCTCGAACCCGGGATCCGCGGTCGTGAACGCGGTCGCGAGGACGAGGCCGCCGGGCCGCGTCCATCCTTCGATCCGCTCGACGAGAGCCGCGATCGACGCCCTCGGAAGCTCCTGCATGAGTCCGAATACGAGGACGGCCGAATAGTAATCCACGTCCGGCACGAAAGTCTCGAAGCGCTGCGGAAAGAATCGCACCGGGAGATCGTCGCCGAGGACGCAGGGCCACACCTGCTCTTCCGCCACCTCCGAGGGATCTACGCAATCGACCGCGATGCCCTGCCGCGCGAGGAATAGCGCGTTTCTCCCCTGGCCCGCGCCTATGTCGAGCGCCCGGCCGCCGGCGGAGAGCTCGCGCTGGAAGCGCACGAGGAGGCTGTCGGGCTCGGCCCCGAAATAGTCGATGACGTCCTTGTAGAGATCGTCGAATACCGTCATAAAGAGAGAGAGGTTGCGGCCCGCATTCGAGCCGCAACCTCCGTGATATCGCCGGCCCGCATAAAGCGGCGCGTTAGAATCCGAAGTCCACGAGCATCGAATAATAGTGTTCCTTGAAAGACGTCGTCTCCTTCTTGCTCTTCATATCGTACGCCCGATACGTGTACTCCGCGTGAAGCGCGACGTTCACCGCGCTCCAATCGCCGAGGTAATAGCGCAGAAGCGCCGAGTACGCGCTGATCTTGTCGAGCGTCGTGTAGGCGACCGGTATCTTCGCGGCGTCGTAGCTCTGAGGCGCGACCCAGTTGTAGAGCGCGGAGGCGATGAGACGATTGTTCCAGAGGCCTCCGTAATCGAGCTCGACGAGGCCGCCCTGGAACTCGTAATCCGTTGTCGCTCTATCGAGGAAGTTCCCCGCCTTGTCGTCGAGACCGCGCACGTACATGGCCGTGAGATTCAAGGTCTTCCAGTTGAGACTGCCCGATACTCCGTAGCGATAGAGCGGCTTGGCTTTTTCGGACCAGGTAAAGCCCGTAATGCTGTCCGGTTCGGTGCCGGCGGCCGAGGTGTCCCACGCGGCAATCGTATACGGCTGGTTCCCGTAGTACGCGAACACGCCGACGCGCTGGCCGGCGCTCTGTCCGTCGCCGGGCCCGAAGGTCTGGGAGAGCGCGAGGTAGACGTCCTTGGACTTGTTGTTCTCGGCGGTCGCGCCCGTTCCGTTCACGACGCCCAGGCCGTATTTGAAGCCCATCCTGAAATGCCCCGTCGCTTCGATGCCGGTCTGGTTGTCGCCGAACCCAAAGGAGCCGTTCGATTTGAAGTCGTAGATTTCGTACGGCTCGTTCAGGTAGAAGGAGCGCTTGGAGCTGAAGAGATGATATGCCGGCTCGAAGCGTCCAACGCGCACGTTCAGGGCGTTCGGGATAATGTTGCTGAAGACGATATTCGCCGACTCGAGGGCGCCGAGCTGCAAAGGCTCCGCCCCCGCCGCGTCGGCGCTCGGCTCGTCTATCCGCGGCGTGTAGATGAGGAGCACCGAGACGTTCTTGTGCATGACGCCGGCCGCGAGCAGATCGAGACCCATGAGATCGAAGCTGCCGGTCGTGACGGGATTGGCGTTGTAGCCGTTGAATCCCACCGATGTCCTGAGCGCGATCGGCGTGTTGGAATCGAACATGGTCTTTTCCTTGCCCGCCTGCCCCGGGAGCTGGTAGCCGTTGTCGCGGTACCGCTGCCCCCAGTCGTTGAGCTTCGGATACGCCGTGTGGCACATCTGGCAATTGAAGCCGTACTTTCTCGCGAATGCGGGAATCGCCTGCCCCGATGTCGGGATGACGAGCGGGAGGGCGATGAGCACCAGAAGAATAATGAAAATCTTTTTCACGTTCATCGCCTCCTTACTTCGGAAATTCCGACGCCGGAATCGGTTGAACGCCGGCCACTTCGGGATTGAGGCTCGTCATCGCGTTCTCGAGAAACGCGACGAGCGCGTCGATCTCGAACTTCGAAAGCCCGAGGGGAATCATCATCGGGTCCATGTTCGGATTCTTGAATCCGCCCCCCTTGTTGTAGAAGACGATCACGTCCCTGACGGTCTTTTCGCCTCCCGTATGCAGGTACGGCGCGCGAAGGCCCACGTCGCGCATCGTCGGCGTCTTGAAGGCGCCCTTGTCGGCGGGATTCTTCGTGATCTCGTAGCGGCCGAGGTCGGGCTTGGCGGGGTCGATATCGGGCACGCCGAGATTGTGGAAGCGGCCGTCCGAGAAATTCGGGCCCCAGTGGCAGCACGAGCAGCGCCCCTTGCCGTTGAATATCTCGCGCCCCTTTTTCTCGAGGCAGGTGAGGGCCGTATCGTCGCCCCTCGCGAAACGATCGAACGGCGAGTCGGTCGTCACGATCGT
>JAFNGP010000220.1 GCA_017885175.1 bacterium | reverse complement strand
CCCCGTCGATCGCGAAGGAATTCGGCGTGAGCTCGGACACTCCGGTCAACCAGCAGTTCACGGGCAGATTGAAGCTCACGTCGTTGAGAAGCTTCACCCGGAAGTAGCGGAACCGGTCGAGATCCGCGATGATCCCGAGCCTGCGGTCGACNNTCCTCCCGCTCCTTGGTGATCTGCTTTATCTTCGCGAGCTGCGGCGCGAGCTTCTTCGATTCCTCGGTCGCCGCCGCCATTTTCGACTCAAGCGCCTTGACCTTATGGGTCTGAACGATCCCCGTGAAAATGATCGCTCCCAGGAAGACCGCGACCCCGCCCACCATGTAGATGGTCGGCATCTGGGGAAGCTTGAATTCGCGCCGCTTTATCCGTTCCTCGCGCGGCAGCAGGTTGATCTTGATCATTCTTTTCCCGCCTTTCTCAGAGCGAGACCGATTCCAACGGTGAGCAACGGCGCGATCTTTTCGATCTGGGCCTCGTGCTCGCCGAACACCCCCGCTTCATATTCGATTCCCGCGAGGGGATTGTGTATTGAGAGTTCGACGCCATGCTTCTCTCCAAGAATTTCCTTGAGGAACGGGATGTTGGCCCCTCCGCCGCTCAGGACGACCTCGTCGATCTTATCCGCGTCCCCGGATGCCTTGAGGAAGGCGATACTGCGCTCGATGCCGAGAGAAAGGTCCTTCGAGCCTTGCTTGACGAGCTCCTTGATCTTCGCGGGGTCGCGGCTGCCGAGATCTCCGGAGATGATCTTCTGCGCCTCCTCGTAATCGACCTCGAGCTCTTTCTGGATAACCTCCGCGAAATTGTTGCTCCCGACGCTGATGTCGCGCGTGAAGTGGGGGCTCGCATCCTGGATGATATTGATGTTGGTGACGTTGCTTCCGATATTGATGAGGCCGATGACCTTCTTCGAGTCTTCTTCCGTCCCCATGTCGCGGCCGTTTTCGAAACAGTTCTGCACGGCGAACGAATCGACGTCGATGATGGTCGGTGTGAACCCGGCGTCCTTGATCAGGTTCGCGTGGGTGTTGATCATGTCCTTCTTCGCCGCGACGAGGAGAACCTCCATCTGATTCGCGCCGATATCGTCCTTGAGAATCTGGAAATCGAGACACACGTCGTCGATGTCGAACGGCACGTGCTGCTCCGCCTCCCAGAAAATCGCTTCCTGCGCGTCCTCCGACGACATCTTGTCCATGACGACCTTTTTCACGATGACGGCGCGTCCGGAGATGGCGGTAACGACGTCGGTGGCCGTGACGCCCGCCTTGTCGATGCATTCCTTGATTCCAGCGATAACGAGATCGCGGTCCATGATCTCGCCCTCGACGATCGCCTCGGGTGGAAGCGCCGTGAGGCCGAAATGCGTGACCTTCGGCCTCGAGCCCGAATGATCGATCTCTATGACCTTGACATGGCTCGAACCGATGTCGAGCCCCACCGTAGAACCTTTTCGCTTCAGGAAGGGTAAAGAGATCATCGTCGCACCAACCTTTTCCAGTTCCGGAACCCCGGCTTCAACGACTCGATTGGGTATCGCGTATATGTGCAAAAAAACTGACTGGCTACTTAACAGCCCGTAATCCTATCGCCCGATTCGTTAATTCACGCAACAAGCGTGCCAAAGGAAAGAAAGCGTGTATCCATTCAATTTATGTAATTACAGCAGATTGCGTTAATGCGGCGCGCGCTGGAAAGAGCCGCCCCGCGGTAGTGCGCGATTTACGTGCAAAGTGCCTTACCATCCGAATCCCGTGAAATACCAGTCGAGGAGCCGCTCTCCGAAGAAGAGGCACGCCGCCGCCGCGGGCGCGAGGAATGAGCCGAAGGCGACCGCGGTCTTCGCGCCCTTCCCCGATTTGAGGAGAACGACCGCATACAGCGTCCCCGCGAACGACGCGATGAGGATAACGGGGACAACGAGCTTGATGCCGAGAAACGCGCCGATCATCGCCATGAGCTTCACGTCTCCGCCCCCCATTCCCTCCGTCTTTCTGGCGAGCTTGTACAGAGCCCCGATCGCGTAGAGACCGCCCCCACCCGCAAGCGCTCCGAGCGCCGAGCTCGCGAGCGTGAGGCCGGGATTCACGAGACTCCAGCCGAGCCCCACCACGATGAACGGAATGCTCAGGCCGTCCGGAATGCTCCTGAAATCCCAATCGATGAGGGTGATAGCCATGAGCGCCATGAGAAACGCGTAGGCGAACGCCGCGTCGACGCCGAAACCGAAACGATACACGGCGGCGAGAGCGAGCGCGGCGCCCGCGGCCTCGACGAGCGGATACCGGATCGCGATGCGCTCCCCGCAGCCCCGGCAGCGTCCCCGGAGCGCGATGAAGCTTGCGACGGGAACATTCCCGTACCAGGAAATCTTCGCGCGGCACCGGGGGCAGAACGAGCGCGGTCTGACGACGGAGAGGCGGCGAGGCACGCGGTAAATGACGACGTTGAGAAAGCTACCGACCATGAGGCCGAAGATCGCGGCGGAGGCGTAGATGAACGCGGTCATCGCGGGCCCGCCCCGGGAAAGGTCCCCGCTCTGAGCTTCGCGATGTAGCGCTCGGCCAGCTCGCGGATATACTTGTTGTCCGACGTCCGCGCGAGCTCCTCCCACATCGCGATGCTCGTTTCGACGTAACCCGCCTTCGCCGCGACGAACGCCGCGAAGCGCGCCGCCTGGGGGCCCGCGTCGGGCAGCCGCGCGGCCTTTTCGAAATAGAAGAGCGCCTGCGGGTAATCGCGCGCGTAGACGTAGTTGAGAAAACCGAGCTCGAAGGGGAGCCACCAGTCATCCGGGTTGTTCCGGACCCCTTTTTCGAGAAATCCGATCCCCTGTTTGAATTGATTGAGATCCTGCGCCATGATGAGCGCCCCGAAGACGTACGCGTACACGAACTGCGGATCGAGGTCCGTTATGACGTCGACGAGGTGGGCGAAAAGGGCGATGTCGTTCTCGCCCATCCGGTACCCTCCGTAGTACTGCACCATCCTGAACCACAGGACGTCGGCGGCGAGATCGCGGTACCCGAGCGACGCCTGCTCGATGAACTGTCCCGAGGGAAGGTAGAGAACTTCGAGCCGGTGCTTCTTCTCCGCGAGCCCCTCGACGCCGCGCGACGCCGCGACAAGCAGCGCAAGCGCGGCGACGGCGACGGCGATCTCGGCGTATTTCCGTTTCATGCCGCTCCCTACTTGAATTCCCGGCGCTTGAATATGGAGCACGCGAAGAAGAGAACGACCGCGCAGTACACGGCCGCGTAGATCGTGGCGCGCAGGATGTCCCCCGTCGCGAAGGGAAGGTTGTGAACCGCTTCGTGCCGCAGATTGAACACCTTGAGATTCGGAAGCAGATAATAGAGAGAACCGGTCACGAGCTGCATCCCCTCCCCGCCGAATTTCGAAGCGAACACCTTGAGATCGCCGCTCAGGCTTCCCGCGGCGAAAATGCAGAGCGCGAAGAACGACGTGAGCATCGGTGTGGTGAAGGTGCTGAAGAGCATCACGATGGAGCACACGACCGTCGTCTCGAGAAACGAAAGATAGACCGACGCGAATACGGCG
Organism: bacterium; assembly: GCA_017885175.1. Lineage (GTDB taxonomy): Bacteria > Krumholzibacteriota > Krumholzibacteriia > Krumholzibacteriales > Krumholzibacteriaceae > SSS58A. The sequence continues at coordinate 3,386 of JAFNGP010000220.1, read as the reverse complement.
GGACGCACGATGCCCTTGCCGAGCGCGATCGTTCCGAGCATCACCGCGGTCATCACGGCGAAGACGAGAGCGATGGCGAGCACGATTCCCGCGAGTTTTCCCGCGAGAAACGACGAGCGCGAGATCGGCCGCGTGAGCACCAGATATATCGCTTTTTTATCCACTTCCTTGTGGACGAGCGTGCTGCCGAGAAAGACGGCCGTGAGCACGCCGATGATCGAGATCGCGGCGAGGCCCACGTCCATGATGATCTTCTGCTTCGCTCCCACGGCGAGGGGAGAAAGCAGCACGGAGCTCCCCATGAGAATCACTCCGAAAAGGAGCGCGACCACGAGAATCTTTTCCCGTATCGATTCCCTGAACGTATTGAGCGCGACACTTGCGATTTTATTCACGGCATACCTCTAGAATCCGGTGAAAACGAGCTTTTCTTCCTTCTTCTCTTTCGCCGTCCGTGCATCCGGACGCCCAATCTCCCGAAGGAACAGATTTTCGAGAGTGCGGTGCCGGTTGACGACCGCGAGAACCTCGGCGCCGCCCCCGAAGAGGCGCTCGATGACGGGGCGCACGAAGCGCTGCTCCCGCACGACGAGAAAGGCGTCCTCCCCCGTCGTCCGCACCGATTCGACGTACTCCCTTATTCCCTGCATCATTTCGGGACGCCAGCCGCGCGCCGCCACCTCGACCGTTCCCTCTCCCATTTTCAGGAGATCGTCGAGGACGACGCTCTTCGCGATGACCCCGTCGCGGATGATGCATACGCGGTCGCAGAGCGTTTCCATGTCGCTCAGGATGTGCGACGAGAAGAATATCGTCTTTCCCCTTTTCTTGAGATCGACGAGGATGTCCCGCACCATCTTTCGACCGACCGGATCGAGCCCCGAAAACGGCTCGTCGAGGATGAGAAGATCCGGATCGTGAAGAATCGCCTGGGCGAGACCGGCGCGCTGGAGCATGCCCTTGGAAAAGCTCTTGAGCCTCTTTGATCGATGCGGCGTGAGATCCACCATCTCGGCGATCCTGTCGATCCGGCCGGGCAGATCCGAGCGCCCGACGCCGCTCATGCGTCCGCAGAACTCGAGAAACTCCGTGAGCGAAAGGTGCGGATAGAAGTATGGCATCTCCGGGAGGTATCCGACGCGCGCCATCGAGCGCCGGTCCCCCGGCGGACGATCGAAAATCGCGACGCTTCCCGCATGCGCCCTGATGAGCCCGAGAATAACCTTGATCGTCGTCGTTTTCCCGGCGCCGTTCGGACCCAGGAACCCGAGGACCTCGCCCTCCCGGGCGTGGAACGTGACACCGCGCAGAACCTCGCGTTTCGCCAGCGACATATCGCTCCGGAAATGCTTCTTGATCCCGTCGACATTCAGAACGTGCATGGCAATGCCTCGCGCGAAAACGGCGCGCAGCCCCCGAGCCCGACGCTCCGGTGGCAGCTAACTCGCCGCCCTGGTAAGAATCCGTATGGTTTTAATCCGTTTCACGGTTCGAGAAGATGAGATATGCAGATTCCGTACCCGCCGCCGCTCACTGCCCGCTGATGAGCGCGAGAATCGTCATGTTCGGAGTCTTGCCGACGGCGGTGATGTTGTACCCGACGTTCGACCCGTTCTGCTGTATGCAGGTGTAGCCGACCTCGCCCGGATTGGAGGCGACCCCGTTCACGGGCTCGGTGCGCGTATTCGTGAAAGGATTCTGGAGGAGCGCGCCGTTCGGAAAGAGGTCGGTCATCGTCTCTCCGGACAGGGTCTGGGAGTTATCGATATCGGCGGCGTAGACGCCGTCGTTTTGAACCGCGAAGTCCTCCGCGGCGAGCTGGATCGTATGGGAGTTCGACTTGACCGCCGCTTCCTTCGCGCGCGCGGACATGGTGGAAAAGTTCGGAATTGCGATCACCGCGAGAATGCCGATGATAAGAACCACAATCATGAGCTCGATCAGCGTGAAGCCTTTGCTGTCCATTGTCACTCCCTGCCGCGCCGGCCGACGATCATGCGCCGGCGCCGGCTCTCTGTACGATGCGTTATGCACCTGGACCGGCTTCTCAACACCGCATCGGAGGTGAAACGCAAGATTCGTACCCGAAGGCCGCATATGGAGAATCGGAATCGAGCGGGTATAATAAGAACGGGCGGCTCAGGGGAGCCGCCCGTGTGTCTTTCGACCTGTCGTCTTCGATTACTGACCGCTGCTGAGCGTGATGATAGCGGTGTTTTCCTTGCCGTTGCCGGTGATCGTATAGCCGACGTTCACCGCGTTCTGCGCGATGGGGGCGTAGGCTGTTTCGCCGGCGTTCCCGGCCGTTCCGTCGACGGGCTCGGTAGCAGCCTTCGTGAACGGATTCTCAAGAAGAGCCGCTCCGGGCAGCATATCGGTTATGGTCTGGCCGGCCGGCGTCGCATCGGTGCCGACATCGGCGGCGTACACGCCGTCAGCCTGAACCGCGAAGTCCTCGGCGGCGAGCTGCACGGTATGGCAGTTCGACTTTACCGCGGCTTCCTTCGCGCGAGCCTGCATGTTGATGAAGTTCGGGATTGCGATGGCGGCGAGAATGCCGATGATNNACGATCATCAGCTCGATGAGGGTGAAACCCTTGTTGTTCTTCATTGAGGCACCTCCTTGACTTTCTGTTCTTCAAAGCCTTCGCTTTGATTTCGGTTTTTCTGCTCGGTCACCGCGAACCGGATTTTCGTTCTGCGCCGGTTTCTGCCGACCGTCAGCTATCGATACTCGCAAACTCTGTGCCAAACGGCACTGGACTTTAGAGCTGTGTAGCTTGTGAAACGATAATGCGTTACGCAGTACCCCCTTTCCACTCGCGAAACCGGATCATGCCGATGTGCCATCCTGATCTTTCTCATTGCAATGCGCATGCGCTTTCAGTGATCCCTCAGCTTCTCCTGACCCAGACCGTACCGCTGTATCTTGCGATAGAGGGTCGACGCGTTGATGCCGAGGATCGCGCTCGCCCGTTTCTTCTGCCAGTTCGTCTCCTCGAGCACCGAGACGAGGTATTCCTTCTCGAGCTCGTCGAGCGTCATCTGCGTCTCCTGCATGACGACCTTGCAGCGCTCCTGCGAATGGTGGCGCACCTTCTCGGGAAGATCCTCCGCGCCGATGTTCTCTCCGTCCTGGAGGATGCACGCGCGCTCGACGATGTTCTCGAGCTCGCGGACGTTGCCCGGCCAATCGTAGTTCGTGAGGAGCTCCATCGCCTCCTTCGAAATCGTCCTTGTTCTCCCGGTCCGTTCGGCGGACAGGTGCAGAAACCGGTCGACGAGGAGCGGGATATCGTCGCGCCGCTCGCGGAGCGGCGGTATGACGACCGGGATCACGTTGAGACGGTAATAGAGGTCAGCGCGGAAGCGTTCCTCCTTCATCG
>JAFNGP010000219.1 GCA_017885175.1 bacterium | reverse complement strand
TGTTTGAAATGCCGGACGCCGGTCATGACCATGCTGATGCCGAGCCTGTCCGCGGCCGCTATGACCTCGTCGTCCCGCACCGAACCGCCCGGCTGGATGATCGCCTTCACTCCCGCGGACGCGAGCGTTTCGATGCCGTCCGGGAAAGGAAAGAAGGCGTCCGAGGCGGCCGAGGCCCCCTCGACCTGCAGACCCTCGCGATGCGCCTTGTCCACGGCGATGCGGCATGAATCGACCCTGCTCATCTGCCCCGCCCCCACGCCGATCGTTCCCTGCGCGTCGCAGATCACGATCGCGTTCGAACGCACGTGCTTCGCGATCTTCCATGCGATCCCGAGCGCACGTTCCTCGTCGGGCGTCGGCGTGCGCGCCGTCACGACCCTCCGGCTCTCGAGCTCGGGAAATCCTTCGTCGCGATCCTGAACGAGGAGAAGCTCTCCGATCTCCTTCGTCGACAGGCCACGGCTCGCTTTGTCCCAATCCTCCGCCGGGATCGTCACGAGCCGCAGGTTCTTCTTCTTGGCGAAGAGCTCGAGAGCATCCTGTTTGAATCCGCGCGCGACGATCACCTCGAGGAATATGTCTCCGCACGTTTCCGCAACGCGCCGATCCACGACATCGTTGAACGCCACGACGCTGCCGAACGAGGACGTTTCATCGGTGCGCCGCGCGCGCGTGAAACTCTCCGCCGCGCCGGCGCAATTCGCCGCCCCGCAGGGATTCATATGCTTGATGATCGCGCATGACGATTTTCCGAGATCGCGGGCGAGAAGATACGCCGAATAAAGATCCTGAATGTTGTTGTACGAAAGCTCCTTTCCCTGGAGCTGCGCGAGCTTCGCGAGCCCGCCTTCCGCCTGATCCGCCGCATAGAGCGCGCCGCGCAGGTGGGGATTCTCGCCGTACCGGAGCGCTTGCCGCCGCCGGTAGGCCGTTATCATCGCGGCAGGCAGCTCGCCGGGCGGGGCCATGATCCGCTCGAAGTATCGCGAAATCGCCGCGTCGTAGCAGCCGGTATGGAAGAATGCCTTCGCCGCCAGCCTGCGACGCGTGTCGAGGGTCACCGATCCGCCGGTATCCGCCATTTCCTTGAGAACCGCGTCGTAATCGCCCGGCTCCACGACGACGGCCACGGAGTGAAAGTTTTTCGCGGCCGCCCGGATCAGGGCGGGTCCGCCGATGTCGATCTCCTCGACGACGTCCTTTTCGCCGAGGCTCGGATTCTCGGCGGCTTGCCGGAACCGGTACAGGTTCACGACGACGAGATCGATGAGACCGATTCCGTGCTTCGCCGCCTGCTCGAGATGGCCGCGATTCTCCCGATCCGCGAGAATTCCGCCGTGGATCTTCGGATGCAACGTTTTCACGCGTCCGTTCATGATCTCCGGAAACGCCGTGATGTCGCTCACGTCGATGACGGGCACGCCGGCTTCGCGAATCCCCTTCGCCGTTCCTCCCGACGCGATGATCTCGACGCCGCGGGCCGAAAGCGCTTTCGCGAACGAATCGAGCGATTTCTTGTCGGTGACGCTGAACAACGCTCTTTTCACGGGTATGTTCATCACAGATACCTCTCGATGTTTATCTCGGGAAACAGGCTCTTGAGCGCCATCCGATAGCGCTCGGACGTCTTGCGGACGATATCCTCCTCCAGCTCCGGCGCCGGCGGATTGTGATCCCATCCGATCGCGTCGAGGTAATCCCGCACGAATTGCTTGTCGAGACTCGGCGGCGATTCTCCGGGCAGGTATTCGTTCGCGAGCCAGAACCGCGACGAATCGGGGGTCAGCACCTCATCGATGACGGCGACCCGCCCGTCGATGAAGCCGAATTCGAACTTCGTGTCGGCGATGATGATCCCGTGCGCCGCCGCGTACTCGCGCGCTTTTCGATAGATATCGAGACTGAGCCGGCGAACCTCGCGCACGGTCTCGGGCCCCGCGATCTCCCCGGCCTCCTCGATCGTGATATTCCGATCGTGTCCCGAATCCGCCTTCGTCGAGGGCGTGAAGATGGGTTCTTCGAGCCTGTCGGACATCTTCAAACCCTTCGGAAGGGGGATGCCGCACACGGCGCCGCTCTCGCCATACTCCTTCCATCCGGAACCGGCGAGATACCCGCGCACGACGCATTCGAGATCGATTCGACGCGCTTTCCGGACAAGCATCGATCGCCCGCCGAGCTCGCGCGTGAACGCGTTATACGGCGGCGGGAAAGCGGAAACGTCGGTCTCCAGGATGTGATGCGGGATCCCCGTGAGCCAATTCGCCCACGCCGCGGACAGCAGCGTGAGAACCATTCCCTTGCCCGGAATCGGCGTCGGCAGAACGGAATCGTAGGCCGAAATCCGGTCGGAAGCGACGATGATGAGCCGATCTCCGAGATCGTAAATGTCGCGGACCTTGCCCCTGAACGCAGGTTCGATCCCGGGAAGCGTCCCGCGGCTTTCGTTCGGCATCTCATTCCCCTTCACGAATAAGAACCCTCCTTCCATCGATGCGCAGCCTTCCCTCGGCCCAGAGCCTCACGGCCTCGGGATACGCCCGATGCTCCTCCTGCAATATTCGATCGCTCAAACTCTCCACCGTGTCCTCATCGAGCACGGGAACCACGCGCTGAATCACGATCGGGCCCGTGTCGACCCCTTCATCGACGAAATGAACGGTGCACCCGGAGTAACGAACGCCGTACGCGAGCGCCTGCTCCTGGGCGTGAAGCCCCCTGAAACCGGGAAGGAGCGCGGGATGAATGTTCAGCATTCTTCCCCGGTACCCGGTCATGAGGGCTCCCTTCACGATTCGCATGAAACCGGCGAGACAGACGAGAGCGACGCCGCGATCCGCGCACACATCCGCCATTCTCTCGCTCGATTCGGGGCTCATCGAACCCTTCTTCGCGCCGCAATCGACGGCCACGCATTCGATCCCGAACGAATCGGCGACCGCGGCCGCCCCCGCCTCCCGGCTATCGACGATGAGCACCCTGATGACGGCGGGATAATCACTGTCGAGACATGCGCGCGCAAGGGCCTCGAAATTGCTGCCCCTGCCCGATGCGAGCACCGCGACCCCCGTCTTTTCTTTCATGGAACGGCATAATACCCGCGCGTCGACGGCAAGTCAAGCGATGTGATTCGTCCGGCGACGAGCCTCCAGGCGAGAGCGGCATCGCCTCCCGCCACGGTCCCCCCCCGCGGCGGCGGAAAAACGGGACCGATGATCTCGAGCCGCCAGCGGCCGTCCCGGAGAACGTCTCCCGCGTTCACGGCCCTGACCTTCGCGCCGTGCGCTCCGAGGCGCGCGGAGAGATCCGCGTCGCGCAGGAGAAGATACCGGCTGCAGAGCACCTCGTCCACCCTGATCCTTTTGAGCAGATAGAAGAGACCGTGGTTTCGCCGGAGACGAGAAGGCGCCACGACGCACCGTCCCGCGCGGCTTACCCCTTCCCCCCAGAGCGCTCGCGTGAATCGATATGCGTCCCCCGATGTGAACCCGTCTTCCAGGAAAATGATTCCCTTTCCCGCGCCCAGATACCGGGCTCCCCTGCACGAAACGCGTCGAACGGAATCCGCTTCCGGCGAATGTTCCGCGGCCCGGGGCGCGCGCATTCCGTTCTTCCCGGCGGCCGGAGCCAGGAACGCGACCGCGATGCACGCGGCGCCGGCGGCCAGAATCATCCGCCGTCGCGGGCAGCCTTTCTGCAGCGACCACGCCGCCAGGCCCGCGCCGCAAAGATAAAAGTCCATATGGAAATCGCCCCGGTAGATCGCCGGGTGAGGCCCGCGCGTAAAAACTCCCGGCGCCGCTTCGAGAAACCGGCACAGCGGATTGATGCCGAGCGCAAGGAGAGCGCGCAGCGGGCCCAGGGGTATGAACACGTAGAGCAATCCGGCGTACAGGAGCACCGTGTAAGGCAGGGATACGATGACGTTCACGACCGGAGAATAGAGCGACACCCGTTTGAAGAGACAGATAACCAGCGGCATCGTGAGAAACTGCACCGAGCACGTTATGAGCGCGGGGAGCAGGATCGCCTTCGCGATGGTTCCGCGGATACCGCCCGGCAGGCGCGCCTCGATCTTCCGCGAGAGCGGAAGGGCGATGAGCGCTATGCCGCACACGGCGGCGAACGAAAGCTGAAATCCCACGTCGAAGGCGATCGACGGATCGATCGCGACAAGAACGCACGACCCCGCTACGAGGGAGCCGATGAGATCCGCGTGCATTCCGATGAACCGGTACGCGATTATCGCGGCGCTCAGGAAGAGAGCGCGCAGCAGGGAGGCGGGAAATCCCGCTATCGCCGAATAGAGGGTCAGGAGAGCGAGCAGGGCGATATCGCTCCGGCGTTTCGACCGGATGAATCTCGAGAGCAAACAGGAAAGCGGGATAGCGATCGCGCCGAGGTGCATGCCGCTGAGCGCGAGAAAATGGGTGATACCCACATACGAGTACATCTCGCTGATCTTGAAATCGAGACCGCTCCGGTCGTCGAGAATGAGGGCCCCGACGAGACCGCGCGCGCGTCCCCCGAGCCCGCCGTCGTCGAGCGCATCGAGAAGCCGGGAGCGCGGGCCGGAGAGCGAAAGAGAGCGGATTCCGGTCGGAGGGGCGGAGCGCGCCGTCCATCGAACAGCCGTATTCGTCCCCGGCGCCCCGCCCGGCCCCGCCGCCGAAGCCGCCGATCGGGCGCCGGAGCAATCGCGGGCCATGCGACCCAGACCCGCGGTCTGCCAAATGATGATGGCCGCAGCGCTGCAGATCGCGAACCGCGCGAGCGCGCGGGCCGGCCCTTCCCGGCCGAAGCGGTCGGGCCGCGATCGCGGCTCGCGCCCCGCGGCCGCGACCGTTCCGAGCACGAGGCCGCCGGCGAGAAGCGTTGCCACGAGCCCCGCCCGGCCGTCCGGCGGGGAAACGATCCCCGCAATAAAAAAAGCAGCCCACCACCGCGCCACCGCCCACCTCCCACGCTGCCGTCCCCATATATCGAGGATCCGCCCGGCGCTCCGCGGCGCCGCGCGACCCGCTTCGCCATGTCATTCGCCGCAGAACACGACGCGATTCTTCCCCTTTTCCTTGGCCAGATACAGCGCCTTATCCGCCATGCGCAGGAGATGGCTTTCGTTCTGCGCGTCCTGCGGGTAGATGCAGCCGCCGATGCTGATCGTCACCTTCACCTTTCTTCCGTCGTCGAGCGGATGCTCCGCGCGCGCCACGATCCCCCGGATCCTCTCGGCGGTTCTCTGAGCCGATTCGGCGCCCGTTCCCGGCAAGAGCACGATGAATTCCTCTCCCCCGTACCTGAAGAGAAGATCGATCTTGCGGAGCGATTTTCGCACCGTCTGCGCGACGAGCCGCAACACATGGTCGCCGACCGCGTGTCCGTAGACGTCGTTCACCTTCTTGAAGTCATCGATGTCGATGATGAGAAAGGCGAGGGTCATCTTGTTGCGGTTCGCCCGCTCGATCTCGAGCGGAACCTGCATCTCGTAGTAGTTCCGGTTGTGCACCTCGGTCAGGCGGTCTATCGAGACCATCTTCTCGAGGTGGGCGTTGTTCTCGATGAGCCGCACGAGCCCGTCCGCGAGAATACGGAAGTTCGACGCGGCGTCCCGGTCCGGGGGTGATTCGTCCGGCAGATGAATCTCGAGTATCGCCCATTTGACGTCCCGGGCCTGAAGCGGAATCATGAGTATCGATTTCGCCGCTCCGTCGATCGCATAGACGCTTTCGGTCGCGGATCCGCCCGCGATCCTGATGAACGTGTGCGGCATGCCGCTCGTGAGGCACACGTGGTAGAGCTTCCGTTTCAACGCTTCGTTCAGGGGAAGAAAAGCGACCTTCTCCCGGGAGAACTCGCGGATCGCGGGAATCGACTTGACGAAGAGCAGCTTTCCCTGCGCGCCGTCGGAGATGCGGCCCGTGAGCGAGAGCAGTTCATCGATCCTCATGATCACGGTTTTCGATGAATCGTTCAGGGCGAGCGAGGAGATGATGCCCGCGAACACGGACGGGAGAATTCCCTCGGCGCGGCGTTTCGCGCCCGTGACGCTCTCCCATTCGTCCGCGGTCATGGCGAGCGTTATCGTCATGGCCTGAAGCGCCGAACGGTAGGCGATCGAGACGGTTCCGTCCGCCGCGCTCACCCTGCCGTTGAGGAAGGCGCCCGTGCGGGCGAGCTCCTCCATCGACGAATACGCTTCCCTGATGAGATCGAAACGGCTTCCGCCCGCCAGGACACCTTCAAGCTCCGCCCGCCGCTCGATGGAAAGAAGATGACGGGGAACGATCCGTGAGAGAAGGTATCGATAATCTCGCTCAATTCCTCGGTGCATGACTGCCTTCTTCACTAGGCGTAATCGCCCATTATCTTTTGTGCCAACTACAATTATACACTACCCCCGGGCGCATTGCCACCAAAAGAACCCCCGGGAAAAGCGCCGTTTCCGGAGAATGAACCGGTCTCACATTTTCTTGAATATGATCTCCCGATACAATATATTGACGGGAGTCGCGAGGTATATTCATGAAAGCGAAAACGTTGCCGGTCATTCTGTTCGCCTGCGCCTTTCTTCTGAGCGCATGGCTCTCTCCGGTAAGGGCGCTCGGGTCTTCCGGCGGAGACGCCGGCCAGGCGGAAGATATCTATCGCGGCTCTCCGCAGCTCCTCCTCTTCGAGCAGAAGCTCGATCGCGTTTCCGCGTATTTCTTTTTCGGAGAGTTCGAACTGGCCGCGTTCTCCGCGAACGACCTCCTGCAGGCGATCGCGGGCCTCGAGGCGACGTCTCCGGGCGCCGCGGTCTGCGAGCGTCTCGAATACCTCGAGGGCAGGGCCCTGTGCATCCTCCAGCGCATGTCCAACGATGAAATGGATCGCGAAACGAGCCCCCATATAGCCACGCTCATCGATTCGGTCGCTCTCAACACCGTCGTCGAGGAAGAGATCGAGATCGAATACAACCTCAAAACGGAGCATTGGCTCAACTATTTTCAGGGAACGGGTCGCAAGCACTTTTCGCGCTGGCTCACGCGCGTCGGCTCCTTCAGGGACATCATCGAGCCGATACTCGCCGACGTCGGAATTCCGCGCGATCTTCTCTATCTCGCCGTCATCGAGAGCGGCCTCAATCTGAGCGCGAAATCGTACATGAAAGCGATTGGTCCCTGGCAATTCATGACGGGAACGGGGAAGGTCTTCGGGCTGCGGATAAACTGGTGGCTGGACGAGCGCAAGGATATCGTCGCGGCGACGTACGCCGCGGCCAACTACCTGAAATATCTCTACGATCTCTTCGGATCGTGGCCCCTCGCCCTCGCCGCGTACAACTCGGGCGAACACCGCGTCGCGCGCGCCATCACGAACCAGCGAACGATGGATTACTGGCAGCTCCGTCTCCCCGCCCAGACGACGTGGTTCGTCCCCAAATTCATGGCGGCCCTCGCCATCGGCAGAGATCCGGAGGCGTACGGATTCGAGAAGCCTCCCGCCGATCCCCTCGAGTTCGACATCATCGAGATCGAGCGTCCGACCGATCTGCGGAAGATCGCCGAGGCGGCGGATTGCTCGCTGAGCGAGATCAAGGAGCTGAACCCCCATTTCAAGAAATGGTGCACGCCGCCCGATATGGTGGTCGAGGTGAAGGTGCCCAAAGGCGCCGGAGCCCAATGCAGCGAACGCCTCGCGGCGATGAAACGGGACAAGCTGGAGTCTTTCGTTCAGCACAAGGTAAAGAAAGGGGAAACCCTCTCCGGCATCGCCGCCCAGCACGAGGTGACCATCAAGGAAATCCGGAATTTCAACGAGATCGCCGCCGCGCAGACGATCCGCGCGGGGAACATTCTGCTCATACCGACCAAGGATACGGTGCGTCCCGCGCGCGTCGCGAGCAGGCCGTCCTACCGGAACCCGGAATTGCCCCGCGACGGAGTCTCTTTTCCGCTTCTTTCCCAGGCCGACGGGGGCAAGCAGATCCGGTACGTCGTCAAGAACGACGATACGATCGTGAAGATCGCGGAGCGATTCCACGCCGGCCTCGCCCAGATCAGGGAATGGAACGATCTCGCGTACGATTCCGTGCTGCGGCCCGGCGACACGCTGCGGATACGCATAGCCTCGTCCTCAGGCGCAGAACGCGCGGCCTCGATGAGCTTCTCGGGGCGTCCCGCCGAAAAGGACGTTTCATCGCCGGCGATCGAAACGCCTTCGGATGAGGGCGATTCCTCCCCGAACGGCGGCGCGCGCCGAATCACGCATGTCGTCAGGAAGGGCGAAACCCTCAGCTCCATCGGACGGCTCTACAAGGTCGGACTTT
>JAFNGP010000218.1 GCA_017885175.1 bacterium | reverse complement strand
GCGCTTCCTCGGTCTTTCCGGCGGCGCGGCGCTCGGACGGGGTCTCGATCCCGTGATCGATCGCGTTGCGGATGAGATGAACGAGCGGGTCGACCATGCTCTCCAGCACGACCCGGTCGAGACCGATCTCGGCGCCCGCGATCTCGAACTTCACGCGCTTTCCGGTGTCGAGCGAGACGTCGCGCACGAGCCTGTTGAAGCGCTGGAAGACCTGACCCGCGGGAATGAGCCTCGCCTCCATGACCTCTTTCTGGATCTGCGATATGAGCCTCCACGAGATCGCGAGCTCGTCGAGAAGCGGCTTCGAGCCGAGCGCGCTCGCCAGCGCGCTGAACCGGATGCGGCTGATCGTGAGCTCGCCGACGAGATCCATGATCCGATCGAGCCGCTCGAGATCCACCTTGGTCGAGGTGATACGCTGGCTCAGGCTTTCGGGAGGACCCGCACCGGTCTCCGGCGGGGAAACCGGCCGCGTGACGGGGCTCCCCTGATCGGGCGCATCCGATATGTTCGAGAGCAGAACGAGCGCCTCGCCGAGAAGGCGGACGCTCCGCGGGCTCTTCGCGCCGGAACGCGCGTCCTGTCCGTCCGCGGCGCCCGCGCGGTCGCCGGCTGCTTCCGCGGTTTCCGCGGCATCGGAACCGTCGCCGCCATCCTCCACCGCGCATCCGACGAGCTTCTTCAGAATATCCACGACCCCGAGCATGCAGCCGATCTTCGCCACGGTGACCCGGCCGCCCTTGCGGAGGCCGTCGAGAGCGTTTTCGAGCGCATGGCTCGCCTCGACGATTTCTTCGTAACCCATGGCGCCCGAATTCCCCTTGAGGTTGTGCGCGTTCCTGAAGAGCTCATGGATCGTGGCGAGAGGCTCCGCCGCGGACTCGAGACCGACGAGACCGTTCTCGAGCGCCTGGAGCGAGTCCCCTGCTTCGCTCGTATAGAGTTCCTTGTAATCACTCACGTTCATGCACGCACTCCCTCGAAGCGATCTCGCGCGTATTCCGAACGATGCAATCGGCGAGCCCGTCGAGCGGGCGGACTTCATCGGCGAGCCCGTCCCCGATCACGCTGCCCGGCATTCCGAAAATGAGACTCGTTTCCCTGTCCTGGCAAAGCACCTTGCCTCCGTATCGGCGGATCGCCGCGCTTCCCGCCGCTCCGTCGCGCCCCATCCCCGTGAGAACCACGCCGACGAGACGCTCCCGGAAGATCGGCGCAAACGACGTCATGGTGAAATCTATCGACGGGCACGCCGTGCGCTGGAGCGTGTTCTTGCCGAGAAGCATGACGCAGGGACGTCCGTCCCGATCCTCGAGAAAGAGATGCATCCCGCCCGGCGTTACGAGAGCCCGGCCCGGCAGGATCGCGTCCCCCTCCGCCGCCTCGCGGACCTCGATCTGCGAGCGGCCGTCGAGCCGCTCCGCGAGATACCGCGTGAAATTCGGCGGCATATGCTGCACGATGACGATCCCGACGGGGAGATCGGCCGGCAGCCGCGGAATGATCTCCATGAGCGCCTGCGGTCCTCCCGTGCTCGCCCCGATCACGACGACCGAGCGGAGGGACGAGGCGCGGGGTTGCCGCCGCTTCGCCCCGATCTCGATCGCGGCGGGCGCGAAACGGATCCGCCGCACGTCGATGGCGGACGCCCACTTGACCTTCGTGACGAGCTCGTCGGCCGGAAAGCCCTTCCCGCCGAACGTTTTCGCGATGAAATCGACGGCGCCGCATTCGAGACACGCAAGCGCGAGATTCGCCCCCTCGACCGTATACCCGCTCACGATGACGACGGGCGTCGGCCATTCGCTCATGATGTACCGGAGCGTTTCGAGGCCGTTCATGTGCGGCATATCGAGGTCGAGGGTGACGCAGTCGGGCTTGAGCTCCGCGACGCTCTTGAGAGCCGCGCGGCCGTCCTCGCATTTCCCGACGACCGTGATCCGGGGATCGCTTTCGAGCGCCTTGACGATCATCGCCCGGATGAGTGGGGAATCCTCTCCGACGACGACTCTGATCGCGCGCCCGCGTTCCGCCTTCCGCTGACCGTCCATCAATAGATCTCCTCGGTATCGTTCACGTGCCGGACGAGAACGCTTCCGTTCGAAACGTCCAGTACGATCGTTCGCCCGGTCCGGCCCCCGACGCATTCGGCGACAAGGGGAATCCCGAGATCCTTCAACACCTCGCGCGCCGCGACGATGTTCTCGTCTCCGATCTGGAGTATGCCGCGGCATCCCTCGAACCCGTCGAACATGCGCGCCCCCCCGAATATCTTCGCGACGATCTTTTCCCGCCGCGCTCCCCACTGGAGCATCCGCTCGACGAGGAGGGGGATCACGGAATCGACGAATTTCGCCCGGTTCATGTTGTTCTTCACCCGTTCCCGGCGCGGATGCATCGCGTGCGCGAGCGCCCCGATCCGTGCCTCGGGATCGTGGAGCGCGATTCCGAGGCACGATCCGAGCGCCATCGTCATGATCCGCATCGGCGCTTGACCCACCCGAAACTGGGCCACGTCCACTTTGGCCGCCTGTTCGATTCCCTTGCTAACCGCCAATCGCGAGCTCCTTTGCCATCACGTCGTCGGGGATGAGTTTCTCGGAGTTGAGGCAAACGACCATGCGGCCGGATACTTTCACGATGCCGTTCACGACGTCCGGACGTCCCTCGCTTTTCGCGAGATCGGGCGGGGCCTGCATCTCTTCCGTTTGAATCCTCGTCACCTCGAGCACCTCGTCGACGAAGAAGCCGAAACTCCCGCGCGAGGCCTCCAGGATTATCATTCTCCGCTTGCGCGGAGCGTCGTTGCTCACCGTGTGCGCGGTGCCGAGCAGCAGATGCAGTTTCGCGACCGGTATGATCTCGCCGCGAAGATTGATGACTCCATCGATATCCTTCCCCATGCCCGGAACGGGGAAAAGCTCGAGCGGTCTCAGAATCTCGCGCACCTTCGACACGTGAATGCCGTAATATTCGGCGCCGAGGCGAAACGTGACGAGCTGCACTCCCTTGCGGGACCGGTCATACGCTCTTTCGTACTTCATCGCTCATCATTCCTTTGCTCAGGCGCCCACCGTCTCCAGGACCCTTTCGGACGCGCCGACGTTGAATCTGCCGACGTGCTCGCGAAGCTGTATCGCCATATCGCTCAGCTTCTGGGCCGACGAGGCGACGTCCTCCATGCTCGAGGTCATCTGCTCCATCGAGGCGGCCGTTTCCTGCGTCGCCGAGGCGTTCTTTTCGGCGGTCGACGAGATTTCGTCGATCGAGCCCGTGACGTTCTTCATGCCCCGCGAAAGCTCCTTGGTCGCGGCGGAAATCCGGCGCGCCATGTCGGACGAGCTGCGAAGCACCTCGACGATCTCGTCGAGAGACTGCCCCGTCCGCGTGATCACTTCCTTGCCTTCCGTGACCTCTTTCGCGCCGAGCTCGATGCTCTTCACGGCCGTGCGCGTCTCTTCCTGCGTCTGCCGGATGAGCGTGGCGATTTCCTCGGCGGCGCGCGCGCTCCCCTCGGCGAGCTTGCGCACTTCGTCGGCGACGACCGCGAATCCGGCCCCCGCCTCGCCGGCCCGAGCCGCCTCGATGGCGGCGTTCAGGGCGAGCAGGTTCGTCTGGTCCGCGATGTCGGTGATAACGTCGACGATCTCGTCGATCTGGTTCGAACGTTCGCCGAGATGGCGTATGATCTCGGCCGATTCCTGGATGACGTTGTAAATCTTGTTGATCTTCTCGACCGCTTCCTTCGCGGAGTCGCCGCCCCGCGCCGCGGTCTCCGAAGCGTTCGTCGCGGCGGATGCCGCGAGCTCGGCGCTGTTGGCCACCTGCTTCACCGANNGCGATGTTCTGCACGGTCGTCGACGTCTCCTCGGTGATCGAGTTCATCTGCTCGGTCGCGGCGGAGAGGTTCTGCGCGGAGAAATTAACCTTATCGGCCGTCGTTCTGATCATCTTGATGATGCCCGAGATGTTCGAAAAGAGCTCGTTCAACGCAAAGCCGAGCTTCCCCAGCTCGTCATCGGACCTGATGTCGACCATGGTGGTAAGATCCCCCGCGTTGTTCGCGAGCGCCCGGCTCGCCATGAGAAGCTGGGCCATGGGCCGCTTCAGCAGCATATACGCGAGCACGCAGAAGAGCCCGAAGCCGACGAGCAGCGTGATGCCCGTGACCGAAAGGGCGCGCCACCGGAGATAATCGAGCGCCTGGCGCGGGTACAGCTGCCCCGACGCGAGCTTCGAGCCGTTCGACGCCGTCGCGGCCTTTTCGAACGCGTGTCCCGAGAAATGCATGAACGCGATGTAGTTCATGATGAAGACGCAGAGAATGACGAGCGCCATCGCGCTGAACAGTTTCATGCTGATGCTGTTTCCATGCAGACTGAATTTCATCTTCTCCCTCCTTCAGGAGTCGCGGAGNNTAAACCTTGTTCCGCGGATCGACGAGTTCGTACCATGCGAGCGCCGATCCCATGACGGCCTCGCTCTTGCCGAGAATGAGTATCCCATGATCTCCGAGGGCCGCGTGAAATCGCCCGAGAACGTCGTTGCGCACCGCAGGATCGAAATGAATGAGCACGTTCCGGCACACGACGATATCGAGAAGCGAAAAGGGGGGCGGCGAGAAAAGGTCATGGACCGAGAATTTAACGAATCGCCGCACGTCGGGAACGACGCGATACTCCGGCCCCTTCGCTTCGAAATATTTCCGTCTGATCTCCCCGGGGACGTTTTCGACCTTGCGGGCCGCGTAGACTCCCTCGCGCGCCGCCGCATATGCCTCTTTCGACACGTCGGTGCCGTACACCTCGAGCGCGAGATCGATGCCGTTGGATCGAAGGTGCCGCAGGACGAGAATGGCGAGACTGTACGCTTCCTCGCCCGTCGAGCATCCGGCGCTCCATGCGCGGATCGTCCGCGACGGCGAATGAAGCTTCCGCGAAACGATCGCCGGCAGGATGTTTTTCGCGACGGCGTCGAATACTTCGGCATCCCGGAAAAATTCGGTGACATGAATCGTAACGGTATCGAGGAGTTGTTCGATCTCCTTCGGGTTTCCCGAGAGGTAGGTCATGTAATCTTCCAGGGTGGCGATCTTCAGGGTCGACATCCTGAGCGCTACCCTGCGCTGGATACACGAAAGGCGATAATTCGAGAAATCCTTCCCGAACTTCGTCTGGAGATTGGCGAGAAGCTCGCCCATGCTCATCTGAACCAGAGCCATCGTTACTCCCGATCCCGCGACATATAACGAATGCGCCCCGTCGGCGGGTCGTCCCCGCTTCACCGGGCAACTTTTGATTCGGTGTCGTCGGCCCCGCCCCGGCGGCGGCCGATTCGGGAATCGGATTTGCAATTGCTATACCACACAGGGACGAAGGTCCAGTAGCGGGCCCGGAATGCGCGGGCCATGGCGAGATCAGGCATATAACTTATTATTACAATGAGTTACACAAACAAAAGAACTTCGGGGCGCAGGAAGAAACGGACAGGGACAACGCGCAAGAACCGCGAACTTTGCACCGCTCCGTTCGCTTTTTGCAATGGCACCGGGAGAAGGAGAAAGCCATGCAGAACTTCGTGATGAAACATGTCGACGTATTCACGACGAATCCCTTCGGCGGCAATCCGGCCGGAGTCGTGACCGAGGCGGACTCGCTCTCGAGCGAAATGATGCTCGCGATCGCGGGGGAGATGAATCTCTCGGAGACGACGTTCGTCACGCTCCCCTCGACCGACGAAGCCCTCTTCTGTATCCGCTTCTTCACGCCGAGCGAGGAAGTGAGCCTGAGCGGCCATGCGATCATCGCTTCCTGCTACGCGCTCATCGAGGACGGGAGAATNNCTCGATATCCATTTCAGGCGCGGCGCGACGGCGGCTTCCTCGACCGACGGCGCCGTCCTCGCGATAAACGGCAAGGACGCCGGCGTCCTCGAGAAGATCATGCTCCATCAGTCCGTCAAGCAGTATCGCCCCTCGAACATCACCGCGGTGGCAGTCGCGAAGATACTCGGTTTCGACGTGGCGGAAATCCAGCGAACGGGACTGCCGCTCGAGATCATCTCGACGGGATTCGAACAGCTCATGATCCCCGTGCTTCACAAGGAAACGATCCGCGACATGAATCCCGACCTCATCAAGCTCGGATTGATAAACCGCACGCACGGCATACACACGAACCACGTCTTCGCCGTCGACACGTATTCGGCCGATTGCGTGGCTTACATGCGGCACTTCGCGCCGGCTCTCGGCATGTGGGAGGATCCCGCCTCGGGAACGGCGGCGGCCGGTCTCGTCTCCTATCTCCTGCGCCACGGCGTCGTCACGTCGGGGAACATGATCATCGAGCAAGGCAAGGAGATCGACAACCTCGCGCGGATTCTCGTCGAAACCGCGGATTCCGAGGACCCGACGAGCGCGATGCGAATCGGCGGTCTCGCCGTGACGTCGATCACGCGCAGAATCGACGTCGAGAACGGGGCGCTCGTCGTTTCATGAGGAGAATCACTTCGGGAGAGAGAAGAAGAAGGTCGATCCGGAGCCCTTTTCGCTCGTAACCCAAACCTTGCCTCCGTGGAGCTCGACGTAGTGCTTCACGAGCTTGAGGCCGATGCCGAGGCCGTCCTTCTCGCGCGACGGTCCTCCGTCAAGCTGCATGAATTTCACGAAAAGCTCGGGGATGTCTTTCGGATCGATGCCGGGACCGTGGTCCCGAACCGAAACGACGACTTCCCGCTCCGCGTTCCGCGAGGAGATCGTGACCGAGTCCCCCCTTTTGCTGAACTTGACGGCGTTCGTGAGAAGATTCACGCACGCCTGTCTGATCCGGAGCGGATCGAAATTGATGATGGGAATGGCCTCGTCGAGATCCGTAAGCAGCGTGACGCCGTTCTGCACCGCGAACGACTCCGCAATCTTCGTCGATATCTTGACTACGTCGTTGAGACTCGCCTCCGCGCGGTGGAGCATGGTCTGCGAAACCTCGACGCGGGAGAGATCGAGGAGATCGTTGATGAGCCCGAGGAGCTTGTTCGAATGCGCCTCGATGACGCGGAGAAAATCCGTCCGCGTGTCGGAATCGATCGTCTGCTCCCGGTCGTCGATGAGCGTGTCCGTGTAGGCCATGATGATCGACAGAGGCGTTCGGAGCTCGTGGCTTATACGCCCGAGAAACTCGTTCTTGAGATCGTCGAGCTCGCGGAGCTTCTTGTTGATGGCCATAAGCTCGGCGTTCTGATCGGTTATCCGCTCCTTGAGCAGCGTCTCCTCGGTGATGTCGTGCGCGATGACGAGAACGTAGGGATGTTCCTTGATCATGATGACGGACGCGCTGAGGCTCATGAACGCGGTTTCGCCGTTCTTCTTGACGAACGGCATCTCGAAGGCCTTCGTGATCTCCCCCTTGAGAACCGCGCAGAACATCCCCTTCGCCGCCTCGCGGCGTTTGGGATGCATCAGCTCGTAGAACTCGCGTCCGACGATCTCCTCGCGCGCGTATCCGTAATTTTCGAGAAGCGCCCGGTTGATCTCGACGTACTCCCCCGCGGCGTTCAGGAGCGCGATGATCTCCCCGGAATTGTTCATGAGGTGCCGGTACTTCTCGCCGAGGTTCTCGAGCTCCGCGAAAAGCTGGCATTTCTCGATCGCGATGGAGGTGAGGTTGCTGAACCGCACGAGAAGATCGAGGTCGAAATCGGTAAAATGCTCGGAGCTGTAGCTTCCCACGTTCACCGTGCCGACGAGATCCCCCTTCGCCAGGAGGGGAACGACGATGTCCGATTTGAGGGCATCCTCTTTCATGATCTCGCGGAATCGCGTGTCGGCGGGGATGTTCCCGCGCACGACCGGTTTCTTGTGGATCGCGACCCATCCCACGAGATTGCCGTCCTCGAGCGGCACGTAACGCCCATCCCCCGTTTGCCCGCCCGATTTGCGCCAGACGTGCCGGATGAACAGGCCGTTCTTTTCTCTCTCGTAAATGGCGACGCACCCGATATCGTAGTCGATCACCTTCGAGAGCTCTTTCGATATGATCGAGAGTATCTCAGTGAGATCGTTCCGGGAGTTGATGACGTTCGCGATCTCCATGACCGCCGCGAGCTGCCGCTCCTCGTCGGTCCGGTCGCGGCAGACGTCGCAATAGACGAACGAAGAATCGGTTTCTTTGAAAGAATTATTCAAAGCTGCTCCAAGAGCTTCGCGGTTTCGGCCATGAATCGACTTTCGGTCCGCGCGCGTCGCGCTTTGGCACGGCGGGCACATCCGCGACCTGCAGGAACTATTCCACTTTCGCCGGAATCGCGCCAAGAATCGCGGCCGCGGCGGCCGCGAAAGGCCGCGCGTCAGCCGAGGAACGAGAATCGGCTCTTGAAGTGCCTGAGCTTCAGATCCCTCCCGTACTCGACCCGCACGCCCGGTATCCTGTCGCGATGATCGTAGAGAAGCTTCATGGCTTCCGCGGCCGCGAAGAGGTCCTGGTCCTCGTACGCGAGGCGCGGAACGGCCGCCCGCACGTTGTTCACGCGGGGCTCGGGCGGGATCTCCTTCTCGCCGTCGAACGAGCCGAAGGCGTAGAGTCCGAGCTCGCAGACACGGTGCCCGGCGATGAGCATGAGCGACGTGAAGGCGATCCCCTTGAACTCGTCGTCGCGGGCGGCGCCGTCGAAGAATTTGTCGATGTCGATATAGATCGCGTGCCCCCCGATCGGATGCACGACCGGAATCCCGAGCGCGGCGAGCCTGCCGCCGAAACGCTGCACCTGAGCGATCCGGTAATCGAGGTACTCCTGGCGCGTCACGGTGCGCAGCCCTTCGGCGAGCGCCTTGAGGTCGCGCCCCGCGAGCCCTCCATAGGTCGGGTGCCCCTCGGTCATGATCTGGTAATCGGTGATCTCGTTCGCGAAGTGCGGGAATTTTTCCGTGAAGAAGCTCTCCTCCCTCAGACAGATCGCCCCGCCGATGTTGCCGAGCCCGTCCTTCTTGAAGCTGATATGGAAACCGTCCGCGTGCGCGAACATCTCGCGCACGATGTCCTCGACGCGGCGGCCGGCGTAACCCTCTTCCTTCTGCTGGACGAACCACGCGTTCTCCGCGAACCGGCATGCGTCGAAGAAGAACGGCACCTTGTGCCTGCGCGTGATCTCGCGCACGCGCTTGATATTCTCCATCGAAACGGGCTGGCCGCCCCCCGTGTTGTTCGTGATCGTGATATACACGAGCGGCACGCGCTCCCGCTCGTTCTCGAGGAGATTCTCGAGCTCGTCGAGATCCATGTTTCCCCGGAAGGGGAAGGTCTCGTCGTTCGCGAGGTGCTCGCGGCACGGAAGATTGAGCGGCACCATGAACTTGTCCTCGATGTTCCCCTCGGTCGTGTCGAAATGCGAGTTGCTCGGGACGATGAAGAACGGCTGCGGGGAGGCGGTTCCGTGCCCCTTCACCGTTTTCGCCCGGCGCTCGATCCGCGAGCGGAGCTCGGGGAGCAGATCGCCGGAGAGGGGCTTCGGCGCGGGCAATCCCTTCTGCTTGAGCTCGCGCGAGAGGACGCTGAAGAACGCGTTCTCCGCCGCCCTGCCCTGGTGGAAGATGAAGAGCGGTTCGCGATCCCCCACCCGGAGGCCGCTTTTCTGGCGCCACGCGGGGCCGAAGGTCGCGCCGACCTGCTCCTTGAGATCGAAGTACCCCTCGTTCGATCCGTACGCCTCATCCCCGAGAAGCATCGCCGCCCACTGTTCGCTCGTCATCGTCGTCGTGCCGGAATCGGAAAGGAGATCGCAGCCGGGGATCTTGTCCGCCCTGAAGAGAAACGCGTTGAGCCCCGCCTCGTCGACGAGAATGCGCCTGCGCTCCTCGAAATCGGCGATCGAGCAGCCCCTGAAACGCACGGCGCTGTTGCGATAGGGACGCGGCCGGTAATACGCGGAGAGTTCGGAAGGGAGGTCGAGCTGGCCTCGGAACAGCGAGATAAAATAATCGATCGGGTTCGGCATCAAAAAATCTCCTTCGGTGGCAGGTTCAGCGCTTCGCGCACCTCCCCGAGAGTCGTTTGCGCGACGGCGCGCGCGCGCGAGGCGCCGTTCATCAGGATATCCTTGATACGATCGGGCTTGTTCATAAGTTCCCGGCGCCGCTCGCGAATGCCGCGGAGCGCTTCGTTCATCTTCGCGGCGAGCGCTTTCTTGCAATCGACGCATCCGCGGAGGCCCTCTTCGCACTCGCGCCGCACGACGGGCTGTTCCGCTTTGTTGTAGAGCCCGTGAAACGCGTATACGACGCAGCCGTCGGGATGACCCTTGTCGTTCTTCCGCATCTTGACGGGGTCGGTGAACATCGTGCGCACGAGCTCGATTGTGCGCTCCTCCGAACAGCCGACCGCGATGCTGTTGCCCGCGCTTTTGCTCATTTTCTTCTCGACGCTGTCGATCCCCGGAACCTTGGGAACCTGCGTGAGAAGCACCTGGGTGATCGGAAACACGTCGCGCCCGTAGAGACTGTTGAATCGCTGCGCGAGGTCGCGCGTCATGTTGACGTGCGCTTCCTGATCCTTGCCGACGGGGACGAAGTCCCCCTTGTAAACGAGGATATCCGCCGCCTGGAGCGTCGGATAACCGAGAAGCCCGTAGCTCGGCGATTCGATCTTGTAGCCGGTGATCATTTCTCTCACCGTCGGATTCCGCTCGAGCCAGCCAAGGGGCGTGATCATCGAGAAGATGAGGTGCAGCTCGGCGACCTCGGGGACGTGCGACTGCACGAATATGGAGCACTTGTCGGGATCGAGCCCGGCCGCCACCCAATCGACCGCCATCTCGACCACGTTCTCGCGCATCCGCGACACGTTTTCGTACCCGAGCGCGTCTCCCCCGCCCGGCGTCGTGAGCGCGTGCCAGTCGACGATGAAGAAGTAGCACTCGTAATCGTTCTGCAGCTTGACCCAGTTGTCGAGGGCGCCGTGAAGGTTGCCGAGATGGATGCCGCCCGTCGGCCGCATGCCGCTCGTGACCCTGCCCTTGCTCATTCCCGGCCTCTCCCTCCCCGAAGGCATGACCCGAAGGACGCTGCCTTCAAGCTGATAAAATTAGGGGTGGCAGGACTTGAACCTGCAGCCCTCGGTTTTGGAGACCGATGCTCTGCCAATTGAGCTACACCCCTGTCGCCGACCGCTTCCGGCGCGAAACCTTTTCAACATAACAGCATTACGCGGCCAAAGTCAATAGCCTCCGAAGGAAGGACGCTGACAAAAGGGCGCGATCCGGTATATACTATCCGCGCCATGAGAAGCTCAGCGCAACGCCTCCTCGTTTCCATCCTGCTCCTGCTGCCGCCGGGGCCGGCGGCCGGCGCGATACTCCCCGCTCGACCGTGCATCGAGGGAACCTTTATCCAGTATCAGGACTGGATGATGAGCATGGACGCCGCCGCATGGCGCTGCGAGCTGGACGCGATGCGGGGCGCGGGGATCGATCTCGTGATAATCCAGTGGCTCGAGCACGAGAACAAGCGCTTCATCCCGACCGATTCCACGGCGTGCGATCCGACCCGCGTCATCCTTGAGTACGCGGACGAGCACGGCATGCGCGTTTTCATCGGACTCTCGACGATCGACCGGTGGCACGAACGCATCACGTATCCCCGGTACCTCGATCGCGCGGCGACGCAGAGCCTGCGGCTCGCCGACAAGGCCTGGGCCCGCTACGGACGCCACCCGTCGTTCGCCGGATGGTACATACCCCAGGAGCTTCGGTACTACGATTTCCGGCCCGAGTACGTGTCGCAGCTGCGCGCATTCCTGCGGCGGCAGAGCGATCACTGCAGCGCCATCTCCGGCGGCAAACCGGTCTCGATCGCGCCGACCCTCGCGCAGAGCCCGTCTCCCGAAGCGTTCCGAAAACTCTTTGCGGATATTCTCTCGGGTTCCGGCGTGGAAATCCTCATCCTCCAGGACGGCGTGGGCGCGAACCGGCAGGAAGAGCACATGGATTCGAACGTCATTCCGCATTTCCGCGCCATGCGGGAGGTCTGCCGCGAGGCGGGGATCGAGCTCTGGTCCGATATCGAGATATTCCGGCACCGAACGCGCGGGAGCGGGCGCGAGCCGGCTTCCATCGAGCGCATACTCATGCAGATCGACGCCGAGTCGCCGTTCGTGAGCGCCTTCGTCATGTTCGATTTTTTCCACTACATGAGCCCGTGTCGCGGCGACGCGCAAAAGAAGCTCTACGAAGATTACCGGGGCGCGACGCGCGAGGGTGAGTGATGCTCCGTCTCTTCCGCATTCGTCTCTTCGCGCTCGCCGGCGCGGCGATCGTGTCGCTCGCCGCCGGCTGCGGATCCAGCGACGGCACGGGCGCGCGCGACGCCCGGCATGGTCCCATCGAGGGCACCTTCATCCAGTATCAGGACTGGATGATGAGCATGGACGCCCGCGCCTGGCGCCGCGAGCTGGACGCGATGCGGCGGGCCGGAATCAATCTCGTTATAATCCAATGGCTGCGAATGAACGATTCCCGATTCATCCCCTCGGATCGCGCGGCCGTCGACCCGACACGGATCATCCTCGAATACGCGGACAGGCATGGCATGACGGTTTTCATCGGGCTCGCCTACGCCGATTTCTGGTGGAAGCGGCTCAGGGACCAGCGCTATCTCGA
>JAFNGP010000217.1:5239-5628 GCA_017885175.1 bacterium | reverse complement strand
GCGCGATCGACGCTCTCGTGATTCATTCCGACGAATTTTTCGTACTCGTGCGCCTGCTTCTTGTGCTGCTCGATGCGCTTGAGGACTTCCTTGATCTTCTCGACGAGCCGGTCGACCTGCGCCGGGTTGAGCTTGATCTTCCGGTATTCCTCCTGAAGCTTCCGGTTCCGCATGTCGCACTGCTTCTGGATCTGGGCGACGACGTTCGCGGGATGCTTCTTCCGGAGCTTCGCCTCGAGCTCGACGATCTCCTCGCGAAGCTTGATGATGCGCTTCAGGATGCCGACGTATTTCTTGAGCTCCTTGCGTCCGGAGAGGTGCGGATGCAGCCCCCCCGTCTCGACCTGGACGAGATCCTCGAGACGCATCGTCCCCTTCTCGAGCCGGTC
>JAFNGP010000217.1:0-5206 GCA_017885175.1 bacterium | reverse complement strand
TCGCGCAGGTACATGCG
Source organism: bacterium (assembly GCA_017885175.1). Taxonomy (GTDB): domain Bacteria; phylum Krumholzibacteriota; class Krumholzibacteriia; order Krumholzibacteriales; family Krumholzibacteriaceae; genus SSS58A. The sequence continues at coordinate 5,189 of JAFNGP010000217.1, read as the reverse complement.
CACGGGATCGTCGAAGCGGACGCTCGTGTTGAGGCTCTCCTCGGACTTCTTCGCTTCCTTCTGCTCGCGTTTCTTGCGGGCCTCGATCTTGAGAAGCGCCTTCTCGCGCGAGTCGAAGAATTCGATGTTCTCGTCGCTCAACCGGTCATAGAGCTCGATGATCTCGCCCGGATCGAAACCCGCCCCGACGAGCTCTTCGATCTCCTCGTTGAGAACGTAGCCCTTGTCCTCCGATACCTTTTTTATCTCCAGCAGAATCTCTTCAATCCTGTCGATTTCAATCAATCCGGATTTCCTCCTTGAGATCTGCGCTCCTTGAGCTTTCGCGAAAGATCCTGATACGCTTTCGTGATCTCGCGGATCTCCCGGTCCACGTCCGCGCCCTTGTCGGCTTCGAGCGTTCTCAGGCGCTTTTTCATGAGATCGAGCTCTTCCTTGAGAGCCTCTTTCTTGAGCCAGATGAGCGTATCGGCCAGGAATTGCTCTTGAGGCCCCGGCGGAAGCGGCAGAAGCGCGATCTCCGACGCCAGCTTGCTCAGCTCCGGGTCCTCGATTCCTCCGGTAAAGGCGGAGCTTTTAATATCAATATGGTTTTTCAGGGCGGAGTCAAGGGCTTTATAATAATCCATGAAGCGTGTTCCCTCAAGGTCTCCGATGTCAAGGTCGTCGAGTATCATCCGCGCGTATCGCTCATCCTCGAGACCGAGCCTGAAGAGCATCTTCTGATGCCGAAGTCTCAGGCTCTCCGTTTCGAGGGGCTTCTCCGGCGCTTTCTCGGCCTGCCTTCTCGTCGTGAGCCCCGAACGCAGCGTGCTCACCGGCACTTCGAACAGGCCCGATATCTCCTGGATGTAGAGCTCCTGCCTCACGCGATCCGTCACGGAGGAGAGCGCGCCCAGGAGATGCTTGATCACCTGGCTCTTGCGGTACGTCGTNNCTTTTTCTTACGAAACTATCAGGATCTTCCCCTTCAGGAAGCACCACGACGTTGGAATCCAGACCCACGATCAGGAGCTCATCCGCGGCCCTGACGGAGGCCCGGATACCCGCCCGGTCGCCATCATTGATAATATAAACATGATTGGCGTATCGTGCAAGGAGTCGACCCTGATCTTGTGTAAAAGATGTGCCGCATACGGCGCAGACATTGCGGAATCCATTCTTCCACAACATTAGATAATCCATGTAACCTTCGACAATTATTGCACTTTTGTCTTTCCTGATTCCCTCTTTCGAATGATTGAGCCCGTAAAGCATTTTCCCTTTGTAATATATGGGGCTTTCCGTCGTATTGAGATATTTCGGCTCGGAGTCGTCCAGGACGCGTCCGGCGAGCCCCACGAAACGGTTCGAAAGGGATCCTATGGGGAACATGATCCTGTTCCGGAAATAATCCCGATAGCCGCTTCCTCCCCTGCTCTTCATGACGAGGTTGAGCTCGAGAAGGATATCCCGGGATATCCCCTTTTCCATGGCCGACCGGTAGAGGGCGTCCCAACCGGACGGAGCGAATCCGAGGGAGAATTCCTCCACGATATCGGAGCCGATCTCCCGCCGGTCCAGGTATCTGCGCGCCGCCTCGGCGCCCGGATCCTCCCCGAGCATCCTCGCGTAGAACCGCGCGGCGAAATCCATCGCCCGGTAATACGGCTCGAGCTTCTCCTTGCGATCTCCCTCCGCCGAATAGCGGTCGACGTCGATTCCGAGATCCTTGGCGAGNNCAGTGATAGATCTGCTTCTCGGGATTCACCATGAAGCTCGGCGTCTTCTCGCCGTGAAACGGGCAGAGCGCCTTGTAGTTCCGCCCCGCCTTCTTCAGATCGAGGTATGAACCGATCAGCTGCACGATGTCGGTGCGTTCCCTGATTTCCTCGATGACTTTTTGCGGAATCATTTCCTCGCCTGGCGATTGTTTATCTGAGATCGACGATCGCGACGCCGTCCCCGCCGTGCGCCGGTTCGCCGGGGCGCACGGACGAAACGCGCGGGTCCTTCTTGAGCGCGTCGTAGAGCGCCCGTTTCAGAATCCCTTTTCCGATGCCGTGTATGACGGTCACCGTCCTGAAACCCTGGAGAACGGCGCGATCGAGAAACTCGTCCACCCGTTCGAGCGCCTCGGCCTTCTCCAGCCCGCGAACGCTTATCTCGCTCGAGACGGCCGTATGCGTTTCCATGGTCCACGATGCTTTACGGGCGCCGCGCGCGCGCTCCCCCGCGCTCGCATGCCTCAGGTCCCGAACGTTCGTTTCCACCCGAAGCCCCCCCTCGAGCTCGAGAAACGCCCGGGAGGCGTCGAGAGAGACGATCCGTCCCTCTTTGCCGAGACTCGCTATCTCGGCCCACATGCCCGGACGAAGCTCCTCGGGGCGGGCCCGCGGAGCGCTCTTCTTTGCCGGGGGCTTCTTCTCGAACTCGACGCGCTTTTCCTCGACGCGGGCGTGCCCCTCGCGGATCGCGCTCCGGTCGGCCTGCGTCGTCTTGATCTCGCGGATGATATTCTCCATGTCCCGCCGCGTCGAGGAGACGATGTCGAGAGCCTCCGAGCGGGCCTTCGCGACGAGGGCGTCCCGATCCTCCTGAAAACGGTCGAGCCGGTCGTGATAGCTCTCGATGAGCTCCGAGAGGAGCCGCTCCTTCTCCACGAGCTCCGTGCGCTTTTCGGCGACGATGCGCTCGGTCTTTTCGAGATGCGCAAGCAGCTCCTCGAGCCGGAGCGATTCGCTCGAGAGGCCGGCCGTCGCCCGCTCGATGACGTCCCGCGGGAGCCCCAGGCGGCCCGCCATCTCGATCCCCCAACTTCTCCCCGGAACACCCATCCTGAGCACGAAAAGCGGCTCGAGCCGGTCGGGATCGAACTCGAGCGTCGCGTTGCGCGCGCCCGGAGCGCCGTGCGCCCACCCCTTGAGCGCCTTCAGATGCGTCGTCACGATGACGCGCCCGCATGAACGAATGAGCCGTTCGAGGGCGGCCTCCGCGAGCGCGGCCCCCTCCTCCGGATCGGTCCCGTCGCCGATCTCGTCGATGAGAACGAGCGATCGGCCGCTCGATCGCTCGAGTATGTGCTTCAGTCTCACGATGCGCGAGGAGAAGGTGCTCAGCGATTTTTCGATCGATTGATCGTCGCCGATGTCGACGAAGACCTCGTCGTAAAAGGGAACCGCCGTGCCGTGATCGCACGGAGCGAGAAGCCCCGATCGATCCATGAGCACGATGAGGCCCACCGTCTTGAGGGCGATCGTTTTTCCGCCGGCGTTCGGGCCGGAGATGACGAGCGCCTTGAGATCGCCGTCGCAGACCAGGTCGAGCGGCTTGACCGCGCGCCCCGCCCCCTCTTCCGCGAGCCGTTTCTCGAGCAGCGGATGGCGCGCGCCCCGCAGGGCGAGCCTCCCGTCCGCGCCATGCTCGGGCATGACGCAGCGGAACCGCCGCGCGAAGGACGCTCTCGCGGAAACGAGGTCGAGGGCGAGGAGCAGATCCTGGTTGCCCAGGAGCGCGTCCTTTCTCCGCAGCACGTCGAGCGAGAGGTCGAGGAGAATCCGCGTGATCTCGTCCCGTTCCTCCTGAAGCATCGACTCGAGCCGGTTGTTCTCGTCCACGAACTCGAGCGGCTCCACGAAGAGAGACGCGCCGCTCCCGCTCGTCTGGTGCACGATTCCCTTGACCCGGCTCGCCTCGCCGCGCGGGAGGGAAACGACGTAACGCTCGCCGCGGATCGTCACGAATTCGTACCCCTTCCCCCCGCCGATGCGGCCCGCGAAATCGGATACGGAACGGCGCAGCCTGTTCCTGAGGACCCCGAGCTCCTTCCTCAGCTTCGCGAGCTTCCCGCTCGCGCGATCGAGCACCTCGTAATCCTTTCCGATCGCCCTACCGACGCTCTCGATCAATTCGCTCTGCAGGGAAAAGGCTCCCCGGCGCGCCGAAAGGAGAAGAAGGCGATCCTCGTGCCGCTTCAGGAAGCGGCTCACCTCCGCCGCCTTCGCCTCGGCGTTCGCGATGATCGAGAGCTCCTCTCCCGTAAAGAGATGCCCTTCCGCTTTCGCCGCGCTGACGAGCCGGTGGCTGTCCCGCCAGCCCGAAAGCGGCACGTGCTCGCCGCTTTCGACGAGCCTCATGAGCTCGATGGTTTCCTCCTGGAGCCGGATGGACGCTTCGGGGGAATCGGCCGGACGGAACGCGCGGATCGCGTCTTTCGAGCGATCGCCGCCCGCGAAGCCGGCCACGAGTTCGAGAACGGCCGCGAACTCGAGCTTATCCGCCGCATGCGCGAAATCTTCGCTCACCACAAGGTCGCCCCCCTTGCCGTTCTGTTCTCCCATGCAGATTGATATACGCGAAACGCGATCAAAGAGTTCCCCGCGGCGTCTGCGCCCGCACGAAGTCGCTCGATTCGAGGGGAAGGGAGGAACGCTTCATGAAAAAGTTGTACACGCGGGGCAGCACGGGATGCATCGCCGCCGCGACCCGATTCGCCTTGATCCTGGCCGTCAGACCGCCGGCGGCCGGAACGCTGAAGAGCAGCACGCAGACGAGGCTCACGAACAGAACCCCTTTCGCGGCGCCGAAAAGCGCCCCGCCGATCCGGTCGACGGGGCCGAGAATCGTGACGCTCACGATCTTCTGGAACAGAAGGCCCATAAGATGAAATGCCAGCGCGATGATGATGAAGACGACCGCCGAAAAAAAGAAACGCCCCACGGAGGATGAGATTCTCGTCGAACCCTCGAACCGGTGAGCGATCGCGTGCCCCAGGTAATACGCGCCGATGAATGCGGCGATGAGCCCCGCGATCTCGAAAAGCTGACGCACAAGCCCTCTTCGAATCCCGTCGACAAAGAAAAAGAGGATGACGAAAAGAATGGCGATCGATATGACGGTGTCCATGCTCACGCCTTTCCGAGAAGCTCGGACACGATGCGGTTGACCGCGCCGCCGTCCACCTTGCCCTTGAAGCGTTTCATCATCTCTCCCATGACCCGCCCCATGTCCCGCGGCGTCGCGGCGCCGATATCGGCGATCACCCGCGCGGCCTCGCGGCGAACATCATCGTCGCTCATCTGTTCGGGCAAATAGGAGAGAACGATGGCGAGCTCCCCGTTCTCCTTCGCGATGAGGTCCTCCCTCGCCGCCTTTCTGAACTCCTCGATCGATTCCTTGATCCGGCGCGCGTAGCTGGCGATGACGGCGAG
>JAFNGP010000216.1:2237-2912 GCA_017885175.1 bacterium | reverse complement strand
ATGACGCCCGAGCCCACCCCGAACTCGACGAAGGAGATCGCGGCGGCGCTTCCGGCGAGCTCCTCGATCCATTCGACGAGAAGCTCCGTCTCGGGCCGCGGAATGAAAACCCCCTCGCGGACCGCGAACGGCAGCGACATGAACTCGACCTCCCCGAGAATGTACTGGAGCGGGTAGCGCGTGGAGCGCGTCCTCAGATCCTCGCGGTACGGAGCGAGCACGTCCTCCACGAGCTCGTGATCGAACCGGAGGTACAGATCGAGGCGCGAGCATCCCATGCGTCTGGCGAGAAGATGCTCGGCGCTGAGCCGGGGCGATTCGACGCCGTGCCGCGAGAGGTAGCCCTCCGCGAGCCGCAGCGCCTCCATGACCTTCACCCTCTTCGCGGGAGAGGCGTCCGGCATTTCACGCGCCTCCAGCTCGGCTTCCGGCCTCCGTTTCGCGCTTGAGGAGCTCCTCGCTATGCGCAAGGGCGAGAGCGTCGACGATCTCGTCGAGCTCGCCGCCGAGGACGCCTTTCAGGTTGTATATGGTGAGCCCGATCCGGTGGTCGGTGACCCTCCCTTGGGGAAAATTATACGTGCGTATCTTGTCGCTCCGGTCCCCCGAGCCGATCATGCCGCGCCGCGCGGCGGCGATCTTCTCGTCCTGCTCGCTGCGCGCCTTCTCGAGGAG
>JAFNGP010000216.1:0-2084 GCA_017885175.1 bacterium | reverse complement strand
TTCCCGTACGCGTTCTCGCCCGACACGAGAAATATGCTTTCCTTGTAGCCCCCGATCTCGGTCGGGCTGCTCGACAGATCCTCGACCTTCCATCCGTGCCGCTCCGAGTAGAGCCGGTACATGCGGGCGAGGTCGGCGGCGAAGAGCGCGGCCTCGTCCCCGCCGGTTCCGGCCCGAATCTCGAAAACGGTGTTGCGCGAATCGTCCGGATCGCGGGGCAGGAGGAGCACCTTGATGCTCTCCTCTTCGGCTCGCATCTCCTTCTCGAGCTCGGCCATCTCCGAGCGCGCGAGCTCGACGAGCTCGCGATCGTCCCCCTGCTCGACGGCCGCGCGATCCTCGGCGTAGCGCTTCTCGCAATCGAGATAGCGCCGGATCGCGAGCACCGCCTTCTCGAGATCGCTCCGCTCGCGGNNACGTTCTGATACCGGTTGTTCGACTCCACCGATCCTCCATTCGACGGCCGCGCGAAACGGCGAGGCCGCTGGCCCGGCCCTTACGCGGCGGCACGACGCAACTGTAATGAATGCGAGGCTAGGATTCCACTGTTTTGTGGCCGAGACACGCGTCGAGCGCGGCGATCGCGACCTCGATCTGATCGTTCGAAGGCTCTTTCGTGGTGAGCCTCTGGAGAAACAGACCCGGCCATACGAGAGGCGCCATATACCGGCGCGCGACGGGATTCGCCGAAAGCTTGAGAAGCTCGTACGATACGCCGCCGATGATGGGGATGAACGCGAAGCGGACGATCTTGTCGCCGACGCTGTCCGGCCGCCCGAGGATCATGAACACGAGGATGCTCACGACGACGACGAGGAGCAGAAAGCTCGTGCTGCACCGCGTGTGGAGGGTCGAGTAGGCGCGGACGTTCTCGGGAGTCGCCCGCCCTTCCGCCTCGAACGCGGAGATCGTCATGTGCTCCGCGCCGTGATACTCGAATATCCGCCGCATCTCTTTCCAGCGCGTGATGAGCACGATGTACAGAACGAGGAAGACGAGGCGGATCACGCCGTCGATCAGATTGAAAATCACCCCGTGCTTGAAGCCGGTCAGCTCCGTGAGGAAAAGCGGCAGGTAGAAGAATAATCCGAAGCCGAGCGCGAACGCCGCGACGATCGTGATCGCGATGTGGACGATCGAAAGCCCTTTGCCGGCCTTCTTCGCGTCGGAGCCCGGAGCTGCGGCGCCTTCCTGCCCGGGAAGCTCCTCCGTCGCCTTCTCGGCCGAAAACGAAAGNNGCCTTGATCGCGATGACGAAGGTTTCGACGAACGCGATCGCTCCCCGGATCACCGGGATGTTGAGCGGGCGGTACCTCCTGGCGAGGCTCCTGAAGGGCTCTTTCTGCACGACGATCGCGCCCCCCGAAGTCCGCACCGCGGTGGCGATGCAGTCCGGCGAACGCATCATCACGCCCTCGATGACGGCCTGGCCGCCCACCTGGAGGCGCTTTCTCGCGTCTGTTTCGGACATGGACCCCTTAAACGAGCGCAACTGAGGATGGTTGTGGCGAGCTTATTTCCCCGTGTCCGTTCCGTCGTCCTTCTCGGGCTTCTTCTTTCCCTTGTAGTCGGCGTATTTGCGCTGGAAACGCTCGACGCGGCCGGCGGTGTCGATGAGCTTCTGCTTNNATTTCGACGTGAATGTCTTGCTGGGTGGATGATGTCTCTATCACGTTCCCGCAGAGGCACGTGATCTTCATCCGATTATAATCGGGATGGATATCCTTTTTCATCGCCTACTCCCTGTTTTTCCTGACGCGTGCGCCGGCCGCATATCGGCCTATCTTTGGATTATACCACGAAAAGCGTGGTAAATGTAATAACGCGGTCACAAAAAAACAAATGGAATTTTGCGGCTGTCCATGCCGCGGCTCCCCCGGGGGGTTCCCCCCGCGGGCCTTAAGCGTTCATCGCCGAGAGGAATTTCTGGTTCGATTTCGTCTTGGACATCTTCTCGAGGAGGAACTCCATCGCCTCGACTACGTTCTTGTCGCTCAAGAACTTGCGTAGAATATATACCTTGCTGAGCACCTTCTCCGGCAGCAGCAGCTCCTCTTTCCTCGTGCCGGAACGGAAGATGTCGA
>JAFNGP010000215.1:399-5221 GCA_017885175.1 bacterium | reverse complement strand
CCTCGGTCATCAGCCAGGAGGCGGGAGAGGACGCGAACGTGATCTTCGGCGCCGTGGTGAACAAGGGCGCGACGGAAGAGATCCAGGTCACCGTCATCGCAACCGGCTTCGAGCCTCGCGAGCGAGAGATTATGCCGGTCAGGGAACCGGAGATCGCCGCCCAGCCGCGGGCTCCCGAGATCATCAACATCAGGGATCTCGAGGAGGCTCCCACGCCGGTGGAGATAGGCAATCTCGCCCATACGGGCGTCGGTTTGAACGCGGTGAATTTCGGGAGCTATCACGAGCCCAATCTCGATATCCCGACGTTCCTGCGCAAGCAGCTGGATTGATCCGGGGAGCGGCGCGTGTCCCTCTGGGGAAAAATATTCGGCATCGACAAGAACCCCGAGTACGAGCGCGGGATCAAGCTCTACAACGAGGGCAAGTACGAGCTCGCCGTCGCCGAGCTCGAGAAGGCGATTCCCAAAGCGGGCAAGGATGATCCGTTTTACGCCCTCGGGATGTTCTACGCCGCGGAGTCGCACGCTCACATCGGGACCGCGAAATTCCTCGCCGGCGACCCGAAGGACGCGCTCGACCATTTCCGGAAAGCGGTCGAGGAGAATCCGACCTATCCGGACGTGTTCTACCGGATGGGCGTCATCAATCACCGGCTCGGGGTTCTCGACGAAGCGATCTCGAACCTCCGCACCGCGATCGATCTCAATCCGAACTACTTCGAGGCCGTCTGCTATCTCGGCATCGTTCTCCACGAAAAGGGGGACAAGGACGAGGCGGACGCCGTGTTCAAACGGGCGCTCGCGATCGGCGCGGAGAGCCCGAATCCGATAAGCAAGTTCCTGAGCGAGCACCTGGCGGGCCGCGAGACGAGCATTCCACCGCTCGCCTCTCTCAAGCAGATGATGCGGACCGACTCCGAGTTCGAAGACTCGGTCAAGGAAGGGATCGAGTCGTACAACACGGGGAATTTCGATACGGCCGTCCGGGCCTTTTCCTCGGCGCTCGAGGCTCATCCCGATTACGCGGATCTCCGGTTCAAGCTCGCNNGATCAATTCCGGCTACGTGGAGGCGTATTTCTATCTCGGCATCACGAACCTCGACCAGAAGCTCTACCGCGAGGCGATCGGGCATTTCGAAAAGGCCGCGGCGATCAAACCCGATTACGCCGATCTGCAGTGCTATCTCGGGGCGACCTACTTCTATCTCGGCGAGCTCGACAGGGCGCGGAACGCCCTGGAAAAATCGCTCACCCTCTCGCCGGGGTACTCGAAGGCGCGCTACTACTACGGGCTCCTGCTCTATGCGCTCGGCGACCGGAAACGCGCCATCGAGTATCTCTCCGACGCGACGAAACATGAAGAGAGAAGGGGCGCCGTTGACCTCAGCTTCGCTCTCGTGCATCTGCGCGAGGGGAATCTCGAGGAGGCGATGATCGTTCTCAAGGACATCCTCGATGCGGGAGGGGAGAGCGCCGACGTGCTCTATTTTCTGGGCGAATGCTACCTGCGCATGGAGAAGCTCGCCGACGCGGAGCGGTTCTTCAGACGCGCGCTCGAGATCAACCCCCGATTCCTGTGCGCGAAGGAGAAGCTCGCTCTGATCATGATCCGGAACGACGATTACGAGGGCGCGGAGAAAATCCTCGATCCGCCCGCGGCCGATTTCGCCGATCTCTTCAAGATTCTCGGCGATATCAAGTTCTATCGCGGGGAGCTCGCGGCGGCGGAGCGTTTCTACCGAAAGAGCCTCGCCGTGAACTCCGAGTACAGCGAGGCAGGCCTTTCGCTCGCGTTGACGCTGCGGAACGAGGGACGCGAGGCGGAGGCCGAGGAGCTTTTCAAAAAAATCATCGAGCACGATCCCGAGAACGTCCTCGCGCGCAATCTTTTCGGGCGCGGCCCCCTCGACTTCGAGGCACGCTGAGCCGGGGGTCGGTTTGCATCAAGCTCACCGGAACAATCCTCGAGACAAAATTTTCGAAAAAGAAATAATCCTCGAACGATTTCCCAGCCCCGGACGAGGCGTGCAACTCCTCGCCGCCGCCTATCCCGCGCCTTACCGGACGGGTATTTCGAACCTCGGCTTCCACTTCCTTTATAAAGGCCTTCGACAATCTTCTAACTTGCGTGTCGATAGGCTATTTGCGGATACNNTACGAAGAGGATTTCATCAACGTCGTGCGAATGCTCCACGAGGCCGGCGTAGCGCCCTTGCGGGAGAGGCGCGCGGGGCGTCCTATCGTCATCGCCGGCGGTCCCGCGGTGAGCGCGAATCCGATGCCCCTCGTCGATATCGTCGATGCGCTCGCCCTCGGCGAAGGGGAGGAGACGCTCGGGGAGATCGTCCGCGAGATCGAGGAGATGGGGAGAGTCGAAGCCGACCGTCGGCGCCCCGCCGAACCGGGCGCTCTCCTTGAAGCCCTCGCGAGAATCCCCGGGATGCTTGTGCCCGGATTCTCCCGAGCCGGGGTGAGCTTCAGGGAGCCCGCTCAGCCCTCGCGTTTCCCCCGGTCCGTCATCATCACGCCCGAGAGCGTATTCCCCGATACGATGCTTGTCGAGTCGGGCCGCGGCTGCCCCGGCGCCTGCGCGTTCTGTCTCGCGACCTCCCTCTACAGGCCCTTTCGTTTCATGCCGCTCGCCGCATTCGAGGATCTCGCCCGCGGTCTTCACCCCGCCGTGAAAAAGATCGGCCTCGTGAGCACGGCCGTCGCCGCGAACCCCGACTTCATCCCGATAGTGAAGCTGCTCGCATCGAAGGGCGTCGCCGTTTCGTTCAGCTCGCTCCGCGCCGAGGACCTCGACGATGAGAAAGCTGCTCTCGTGGGGAGCATCGGCACGGCGAGCGCGAGCCTCGCGCCCGAGTCGGGGAGCGAGCGCGTGCGCTACGCCCTCGGGAAGCGCGTGCCGGACGAGGTCTATTTCACGGCCGCCGCAAAGCTCCGCGCGGCCGGCGTGAGACATTTCACCCTGTATCTCCTCGTCGGTTGTCCTGGTGAAGACGAGGCGGCCCTCGCCGAGACGGAGATTTTCATGGGGCGCTTCAAGAAGGCGATCGGGGGCCGGGGATTCTCCGTGCACGTGAATCCGCTCGTCCCGAAGCCCTGGACGCCTCTCCAGTTCTGGGCGATGCCCGAAGAGCGCGAGCTCGCCCTGCGTCAGCACGCGGTGGAGCGGGCGCTGAGGAAGCTCGGGCTCGGCGTCCAGATGAAATCAGTCCGCTCCGCCCTCCGGCAGGCGCTCTTCTCGACGGGGGACGGGTCGATCGGCCGCGCGATCGTTTATCATGTCGAAGGTGGATTATCGTGGAAGCGCTCGCTCAAAGAGGCCGGGGTGAACGATCGTTTTCCGCACGAAAAGAAGGGACCCGAAACCTCATTCCCATGGGACGAAATCTCGGGTCCCGTGCGTCGGGGAACACTCTTCAAACGCTTTGAGGCGATGGAGCGCGATGGATCCGCGGGGGCTCCGTGAGAGAGCGAGCTCAGACCTTCTTGNNCGCCGCCCTTGATGCAGCGCGTGCAAACGTATGCTCTCTGCGGAGATCCGTCGATCTCGACGCGTATTTTCTGCAGGTTGGGAAGCCACCGGCGCTTGGACAGGTTATGCGCGTGGCTGACCGTGTGTCCGGTGCCCGGCTTTTTCCCGCATATGGCGCATACTCTCGACATCTGGTATCCTCCTGGTAACCGAAAAGCTCGATTAATGTATAATAAAGTAAAGGGCTTGGCAAGCTAATTATGGAGTATCGGGAGAGGCGAACGGGGCTGCTCGAGGAAAGCAGCCAATTCATCAAGGGCGTGGGCCCCGCACGGCAGGTGCTCCTCGAGCGCCTCGGCATCAGAACCGTCGAAGATCTCATATCGCATTTTCCCCGCGCCTACTACGACAGACGCGACCTCGTCCCCGTGGGAAAATTGCCCGTCGGCTCGAACGCCACCTTCGTCGCCACCGTTCTCGCGATTTCGATGCGAAGGGCCCGCCGCGGCCAGAAGATCTTCACGGTCGCCGTCGGCGACGAGACGGGGGTCGTGAACCTCGTGTTCTTCAATCAGCCCTACCTCGAGAAATATTTCAAGCAGGGGGAGCGCGTCGTCGTGAGCGGGGAGCCCGCCCTGTACCGGGACCAGAAGCAGATCGTCTCTCCCGAATACGAGATCATCGGGGGAGAGCTCACCGAATCGCTTCTCCACGCGGGGAGAATCGTCCCCGTCTACCCGCTCACCGCGGGAATATCCCAACGCATGATGCGGAAGATCGCAGCCGCCGCGTTCGAGAAATGCGTCGGCCACATTCGCGAGAATCTTCCGGACGCGCTCCTGCGATCGTTCGACGTGCCCGGGCGGGAGGAGGCGTTCCGCCAGGTGCACTACCCCGACACCTACGAGACTCTCGAGCGCGCGCGCCGCCGGTTCAAAATCGAGGAGGTCTTCTTCCTGCACCTCCTCATCAAGGAAAGGCGAAGGGGTCTCACGCGGAAGAAGCAGCGTCCGCCCGTCGCGGCGCCGCACCCGCTCCTCGAACGGTTTCTCGGGGGGCTCCCCTACGAGCTCACCGGGGCGCAGAGGCGCGTGCTCGACGAGATCCGCGCCGACGTCGAGAAGGGAGGGCTCAACAGGCTTCTTCAGGGAGAGGTCGGCTCGGGGAAGACCGTGGTCGCCCTCGCCGCGACGATGCTCGCCCTCGGCAAGGGCTACCAGGCGGCGTTCATGGCGCCGACGGAGATACTCGCGCTCCAGCATCACGAGCGCTCGCGCGAGCTGTGCGAGGGGCTCGGGATCCGCATGGAGCTTCTCATCGGCTCGACGGCGAAGGCCGA
>JAFNGP010000215.1:199-393 GCA_017885175.1 bacterium | reverse complement strand
GTCAAGCAGCGGGCGAAATTCGGGCAGGGGGACATGCTCCCGCATTTTCTCGTCATGACCGCGACCCCGATTCCGCGGAGCCTCGCCCAGACGGTCTACGGCGATCTCGACCTGTCGGTCATCGACGAGCTCCCCGGCGGGAGGCGAATCGTGCGGACGGGGATCGTCGCCGCCGACGGCCGCGAGCGGATCTA
>JAFNGP010000215.1:0-176 GCA_017885175.1 bacterium | reverse complement strand
CTCGCGGCGACGGAGGAGTTCGAGCGGCTTCAGCGCGAGGAGTTCGCCGAATTCCCTCTCGGTCTCCTTCACGGGCGCATGAGCTTCGAGGAGAAGGGAAAGGCTATCGGTCTTTTCAGGCGGGGCGAAATACTCGGTCTCGTGACGACGACCGTCATCGAGGTCGGCGTCGACAT
>JAFNGP010000214.1 GCA_017885175.1 bacterium | reverse complement strand
TCGTAGAGGTAAAACCCCGTCACCGCGAAAGCCGAACCCGGTTTCTTCGGCTTCTCCTCGATCTTGACGACCCGGTTCCCGTCGAGAATCGGAACGCCGAAACGCTCGGGATCAGGAACCTCCTTGAGGAGTATCTTCGCTCCGCCTCCCTGCTTCCGGTACGACTCGACCGCCTTTACGATATTCCTCTCGATGATATTGTCCCCGAGAATGACGCAGATGCCATCCCCCGCCGCCCAGTACTCCGCGAGGCGGAGCGCTTCGGCGATTCCCCCTTCGCCCTCCTGATACGTGTAGTTGATGTGCGCGAGGCCGAAATCCTTTCCATTGCCGAGGAGGCGGAGAAACTCCCCCGCGTTGTTGCCTCCCGTAACGACGAGAATGTCGTGTATTCCCGCGTTTATCAGGGTCTGGATCGGGTAGAAGATCATCGGTTTGTCGTATACGGGAAGAAGATGCTTGTTCGTCACCTTCGTGAGGGGATACAGGCGGGTACCGAGTCCGCCGGCAAGAATGACACCCTTCATAGAGAACCGCTCCTTGTCTCGAGATACACGTCCGTGAACGCAGAGTATAGCCGAACGTCATTGAAAGCCGCAAGGGGATCCGCCACGCGAGCGTCAACCGCGGCATCGGGGGCCGGGGACACGATCATCTCAGGCTCTTCGAGGCCGCTCCGAGCACCTCCCGGTACACCGCCTCCGTCTCCTCGACGCATCGTTCGACGCGGAACATCGCCTCGTAGCGCATTCTCGCCGCTCTCCCCATGCGGGCGCCGCGTTCGCGATCCCCCGCGAGAGCGGCGATCGCCCGCACGATGTCGTCGCGCACGCGGGGATCCACGAGAATTCCCGTCTCGCCGTCCCGCACGATCTCGGGTACGCCGTACACGTTGCTCGCGACGACGGGAAGACCGGACGCCATCGCTTCGACAATGACGTACGGAGTCGCCTCGAGCGTCGAAGGAAGCACGAGGACGTCGCATTCGGCGAGGAGCGCATCGACGTCGGCGCGGTATCCGAGAAAATGCACGCGGCGCTCGAGGCCGAGAGAAGCGGCGGCCGCGCGCAGGGCGCGCTCCTCCTCCCCCGCGCCCGCGACGAGCAGCTTTACGCTCGCGGGAAGCGCGGCGAGGGCTTCGAAGGCCCGGGCGTGCCCTTTGCGCTCTTCGAGGCTACCGATCATGACGCAGAGAAAATCCTCCTTCGGAATGCCGAGCGGCTCCCGTATTCGGGCGGATGCGCCGCGAGCCGGCTCGGGAACGCCGATCCGTACGACGCGGATCTTTTCGCGCGGCACTCCGTGAATATCCACAAGGGAGCGCGCGTTATCCTCGCTCACCGTGATGACGCGCTCGACCCAGCGGCTCCCGAAGCCCCGGAGGAGCCTTCCCTTCGCGAACGGGGGCACCATGGGAAGGTGTTCCGTCGTCACGACGTGCCGCACGCCCGCGAGCCGCGCCAGNNCGGAGACGGCGGAGCAGCGATATGAAATGCGAAACCCCGGCCGGAAAACGGGACGCGTCGAGCGACACTTCATGCACGGGAACGCCCGCGCCCGCCATCGACGCGGCGAAGGCCTCAAGCCGGGGATTGCGGTTCAGGATGAGCTCCGGGCCGAACTCTTCCCGGTTCAGCCCGGCGGCGAGAAGCTGAAGATATTTCTCGGCGCCGCCGAACCAGGGAGCGTCGGAGAAATAAGCGATCCGATACCGGCCTTTTTCATTCGCGGTCATGCTGCCTCACCCGGCACGATGCGCGCTCGGCCGCGCATCCTCCCGGCCGGAATCCCTGTTTCCCGATTCCTCCCGCAGGTAGATCATTCCGACGGGCACGCCCTGCAGCGAATCGTCATTCGAAAGGTAATCCGCGACTCTCCGGTTCTCGAGATAGGGCGCGCGGATCACCTTGACGCGCACCTCGTAGGGGCCCGGCGCCATCGAGGCCGGAAGAGGCAAAGCGAATTCCTGTTTCATGGAGCGTCCCTCCTCCCACATGTCGGGATATGCCGGACCGCTCATGAGACGGGTCCGCCACGTGAAGCGGTAGAACCCGCCGCCCCTGCGTTCGACGATCCTCCGGTACTGCTTCCCGTACCAATCGCGGTAGAGCGCCCCTCTCGGAAAAGCGGCGTCGATGCGAACGATCACGTCGAACGGAAGACCGAAGCTTTCTTTCCGCAAAGCCTTCCAGCAAAAGTGCCCCGCGAGGGTGTCGCCGGAACGCAGCAGGTAATTATCGACGGTGAGATTCATGAGAGAGATTCCTCCCCCGACGTCCGTTCCTCCGTCGACGGCGATCCCCCCATCTCCGGAACTGTCTCCCGATGCGGGGCAGGGGACCGCAGCCATCCGGGCGACGCCGCAGGCCTCCTCCGCGGGAGATCCGGGAGAATCCCGGCGCACCATGAACATATGAAATCCGCTCAGGTCGAGCGCGCTCGAGGAAAACGAAGGGCATGCCATGAACTTCTCGCGTGTTCTTGAAGCCTCCCCGGGCAGGAAGGAATTGAAGAAATCGGCCCTTTCGGGAAGATCGGCATTGATGAGCACGTAGTCCGCGCCGCTCCGATCGAGCCATGCTCTGCTCGCCGAGAAGGCGACCGCGGGGCTCAAGAGATTCCGCGCCTCGCGCAAACGTTCGATCGCGCCCGTGTCGGCGGGAGAGCAGTGCTGGTCGAGGATAACCGTGACGAAATAGCCGGTGTAGGCTGAAAGAACGTAGCTCGTCACGGGGTCGCTCGCGATAACCGAGTGATCCGGTATCTTCTCGTCGAGTGCCGCAAGAAGCGACGCGTACGAAGGGGATATCGACGAGGGTTTCTCCACAAGCGCGCGGACCGATCGCGCGGCGCGCGGCAGCGCCAGACGGAACGGATATGCGATGAAGAGCGCGAGGAGCGCCGCGGCCAGGATACGGTTCGCCCAGCTGCGCCCCGACAGCGGGGGCCGCGGCCTTTCTCTCCTCCCGCGCACCATAGCCCCCCCCATAACGAGGCGCTCCGCGAGACCGCCGACGACAAGAGCGAGGATAACGACGAGTGGCGCCGCATCGAGGATGCGATAATGCAGATACCCGATACGCCGCTCGAGAGCGGAAGCGATGAGAGGATCGAGTACGAGGATCACCGGCACGACGAAAAGCATGAACGCGAGACCGCGCCGCCCGGCGCGCTCCGCGATGAGCGGAAAGAACGGAGCCGCGAGGAGCGCGAAGAAAANNAACCAGTCCGTACCGCATCAGGAGCTCGGCCGGATCCACGATCGCCAGGTTGCGCGAGAAGACGAGCATCCCCTGCATATGCGTATGAATCGCGTTGGAAGCGACGAACGCGCCGGGAGCCCGGATCGCGAGCGGAATCGCCATGCCCGCGAGCTGCCACGGGACGCTCCGCCAGAACCCCCCCCGCCAGGCGGCGCCGCCGCGCAGAAGCGTGACGTAGAAGAATACCCCCGCGAGGGAGACGCAGAGCAGCATCGCGAATACGACGTGAAACGCCGTGCCGGCGCACGCGAGGAGCGCGCCCGCGAAGAGATACGCCCTCTTTCCCGTGCGGTAGTATACAAAGAGAAACGCCAGGTCGATCCAGAGAGCGATCTGGGCGATGTTCCTGCTGAATCCGACCTTCGTGAGCCAGGCGATTCCTTCCCCGCCGTAGAACAGAAGAAAGAACGCGAGGGAGAGCGCCGCGCATCGCCTCGAGCCGCAGAACTGGATCGCAAAAAAGAGAAACGAGCATACGGCGAAGAACGAGAGAAAGGCGGGCGCGTCGCGCCAAACGCGGTAGGCCGGCGCGTGCGTCTGATACGTCCAGAGGGAGAGCACGGGATGCCAGAGCCCCTTGCGGGGATCGACCGAGATTCCGTCTCCATCCCGATAGTACGAATCGCGGGGAAAAAGGACGCCGCTCTCGACGCTCCGGCTCACGAAGCTCACGTGGTCGAGCGAATCCGTGCTCCAGCCGAGCTCGCCCGTGCCCGAAAAGGCCGCGACGCATGCGGCGAATAGAGCGCCTCCCAGAAGCGCGGTCTTCCTGCGCGACCGACGGGACGGATGCAAGGCCTCGCCGGGGCGGCGGGGCTCCGGATCATCCTGCGCAATTCGTCGCGGCGCCCGCGCGAGAAATGCGAGCGCGATCGCGAGAACCGACGCGACGACTGAAATGACGGGATAGGAAACGCCCGGCACGAAGCCCGCGCACACGACGACCGAGGCGAATACGAGCCCCATCGAAAAGATCCGGCACGCCGCCTCGGGAATCGAGGCCTTCGACCGGAAAACGAGCGCGCTCAGAGAATAGCCGGGAATGATGAAGAGGGCGCAGAACGCGAGGGCGATCCGCACGATCGCGGGTCCGCCGAGCGCTCCGAGCCCCGCGAGAAACGAAAGGATTATGACGACGGTTTCGAGAATGAATACGGCGGTTCCCATGTTCCAAGCATCGCCCTCTCGTGCGACCGGAAGACGTCGTCCCCGCGCGCGCTCGGCCCCCGCGCAGAAATGTCTCGCTTCAGTACGTCTTGTACACGAGAAAAACGCCGAGACATATCACGAGCGTTCCGATGAGCCGTTGAGCCGAAAAGCTCTCGTTGAGCAAGACCGGCGAAAGGAGCGCGGTGAGGACGTATGAAAGGCTCAAAATGGGAAACGCCCAGCTGAGCTCAGACTTCGAGAGAATGCTGATCCAAACGAGGGCGCTGATGAAATAAACGGCGAACCCTCCGATGACGAGCGCCGAGGAGAGGGCTCGCACGATCGCATGGATGTCGGTCAGGCTCACCGCGCCGACCCGGTTGACCCCCGTCTTGACCATGAACTGACCCGTCGTGTTGATAAACACCGTCAGCACGATGAGAAGCAGAGTCTTGAGCATTGGACACTCCTTATCGCGTGCATCTGAGCTTTACGAGATACCACAGATTCCGGAACCCGTCGCGCCATTTCTCGAGCTTTACCTCGCCGATCCTCGGACGGTACCGGATGTGGTACTCGCCGAACGCGACGTTCGGATGCCTGATCGCCCTGATCTTGATCTCCTCGCTGAACGGCATCCCGTCGCTCTTCGGCGCGAGCTCCTTGTAGAGCGGGCTCCGGAAGATCCACATTCCCGACTGGGAGTCACGGATTCCCCGCATGAAAAGAACGAGCGTCCCCAGCGTGAGGATCGCGTTTCCCACCTTGTTCGAGAAGTTCATCGCGTCCGCGTCCTCGAGGGGAAACCGCGAGGCGCTCAGAAAATCGAGATTCCGGTCGAGAAGATGCCCGACGCATTCCTCGATCTGATCGGCCGGGTAGGTGCCGTCCCCGTCCATGGTGACCGTGATCTCCCCCGTCACCGCGGCGAGCCCGGCCTTATACGCGGCCCCATACCCTTTCCGCGCCTCGAATACCACCCTCGCGCCGAGCTTCCGCGCGACCTCCCCCGTGCGGTCGGTCGAGTTGTTGTCGGCGACGATGATCTCGTCGACCGACTTCGGAAGGGACGGAATGACGCGCGCGAGCCCCTCCTCCTCGTTGTAGCACGGAATGACGACCGAAATTTTCTTGCCGCGATACATAATTCCGCTCCGCTAGAACATCGCAAGCAGCCGTTCCCTGGCCGGGATCGGCAGCTTCCGGATCAGCTCTTTTTCCTCGGGCCCGATGACCTTCATCACGCGGAACCCCGCGACGAGGAGCCCGATCCCGATCGGAATCAAAAGCGCCACCGCGGCGGGAGAACTCCAGCGGGAGACTATCACGGAAAGAAGGCACGTCGGCACCGCCGCGAGAGAACATCGGACGATGAATCCGGCCGGCATCGTAACGTCCGGCCGCACCTTCCTCATGACCCCGTGGAACAACACCACCCCCAGGAGAAGAACGATCGACACCGACGTCATCGCTCCCCACATTCCGTACGGCGGTATCAACGCGAGATCGAGGCCGATCTCGATAACCGCCAACGTCACGAATATCAACATATTAATCCAGCTTTTTCCCATGACGTAAAAGGCCATGCTCATCGGAGTATAGAGAAAGGAGTATGAAAAGACAATGAAAAACAGCTGCGTAAGTAACGCTGCTGGAAGCATTTTCGCGCCATACACGATTGGGATGAGCGGTTTCGCGAAGGCGAACCCCATGGCGGCGACCGGAATAACGAGCAGGAAAATGAGTTTGAAATAGACATTTATCGCGCGGGGCAGGTTGCCGGCGTCCTTGGCGTACAGCTCGCTCGTACCCGCCATGACGATCGGCCACACCGTGAGCGGAACGAACTCGAGGAGCATCTGCGGCATCCGGTACGCGAGGCTGAAGAATCCCGCCGCCTCGGCGCCCTTGAAATGTCCGAGGAAAAGCACCTCCGACTGCCGCCAGACGATCTGGCCAAGGAGCCCTGTGACGACGAACGGGAGCGAGAAACGGAGAACCGCGCCGACGCCCGGCCCCGTCCCCGCCGCGCTCACGGATCGCAGCAGCCTCCTCGCCCTCGGCGCGAGAACCACGATCATGAGGAGATTCATCGCCGCGCCCGAGACGAGAACGGCCGCGATGCCGAGTCCCCTGCTCATGGCGACGACGATGAGCGTGAGGTAGAGCGCGTTTCCGCCGATCATGACAGCCGCGAGCCGCTTCGTTTCGTACCAGGATTGGAAGAAATTGTTGAGCAGCAGCATGAACAGCTCGAAGATGAAGCACACAACCGCGATCTGCAAATAGAAACCGAATCTGCCGGAGGAATCGCGGAAGAAGTCGCTGAGGAAATTCCCCCCGAAACGGCTCAGGGAAAGGATGACGACCCACACGCCTATCTGCATGATAGCGAGCCTTCGAAAGCTTCTCGTAAATGACGCCGCGCCGCCGCTCACCCTGAGCATGGGCGCGAACTTGAGGATCGCCGCGTCGACCCCGAGCATGACGAGCACGATCGCGAACTGGAGGATCGTCCTGATTTCGCTGTAGACGCCCCAGTCATGTTCGCTGAGCGCGCGAACGATGAAGATATTCGCCGCGAAACCGACGGCCGACGCGGCGACGCGCGCGACGAGGCTCCAGGACATGGCCCGTCCGACCTTCTCCATCGTCACGTCCCCTCGCCTCCTTGACTCGGCTCGAAGCCGGGACAGATGAGGGCCGCGACGTCCGTAAGCGACATCGCGGTCGCCGGGAGCGCATCGTTCGAGATCATGAGACTCGACATCTCCTCAACGTCCGGATGATAGCCGTGCATCGCGGCGACGCCCTCGCTCCCCATATAGCTCGGGAGAATCGTGACGCCCGGCTCCGCGAGAAAGATGAGATCTCCGAAACGCCCGTCGGGAAACTCGACCCCGAGCCGTCGCATCTCGTCGGGGCTTATGACGCGTCCGGAAGTCTGATCGCCGAGAAGCTTCCCGAGCGAATCGCGGGAGCGCCCCGAATTGATCCTGAAACGCGCCATTGTGGAATCGTAGAAGGGCACATAGTCGCGCGGGATGTCAAGCCCGAGCGTTTCGACCTTTTTCATGATATCGACGCTTTCGCGCACGTCGCGCATCCCATGGTCGCCGAGAACGAAGATGCGAGCGTCCGGAACGCCCCCCGCGGCGGCGGCGATCTTCTCGATCCGCTTGGAGTACCACGCGAGGCGCTCCCGGATCCGCGGCGCCGTCGTGCCGAACCGGTGCAGATCGGAATCGAGCCCCGCCGTATAGAGAAGGTAAAAAGACGCCCTGCGCCCGCGCACCGCATCCTCGAGCTCGCCGAAGGCGCGCGCCTCGTCCGTCCGGTAATCCCACACGAGGCGCGAAACCTCTTCCTTCTCGAGCCGATCGAACACCGTCCGCGCGTTCCCCGCGCCCTTCGCGGCGAAAATATCCCCCCGCGCCGGAATGTCGAGATGCGGGAGAATCTCCCGCGGAACGTCGTAGAGGCTGTAGTACCCCTTCACCCCGGCCGCGTGCGCGAGATTCCATCGAATCGCGCGCCGCAGCCACAGTCTCCGCGCGGAAATACCGGGCGGCACGAGGCGGAGCCACGCGAAGGGCGATCCTCCCCGCGCGAACGAATACATCATCCAAAGACCGTGTCGATCCGGCATGAGGCCCGTAAAGATCGACGCGAGGGCCGCCTGGCTGAAACCGAGGACGGTCCTCAACCGCGCGCTCGCTCGAAGCGCGCCCGGACGGAATCCGTGCCTTTCGGCGATCGTGAAGCCGAGGGCGTCGATGAGTATGACGATCGTGGTCTTCTTCATCCGCGCTCAATCCGTCCGTCCGAACACGAGACGCTTCCAGATCCCGCAGAGCTCGCCCGCGGCGGAATCCCACGTCCCGCCGTGGTGGGGAAATCCGCCTTTCACCGCTCGCACGGGAGCCTCCGGTCCTTTCGCGAGGCGGTGATCGAGGAGCCTGATCCCCTCATGCCTCACGACATCGAGCGGGTATTCCGAAACGATCTTCCCCCCGAGCGAAGCCGCGAGAGCGGCGCGGCGCGCAACGGGAAACCCGGAGAGAAACGCCCGCCAGCTCCGCAGGTGGTTTCGCCAGTCGTGCCGGTGGCTCGCCCCGCCGGGAACCTCCGACGACGCTTCGCCGGGCGCTGAGGCCCGCCTCCAGAACGCGGCGAGGTCGCGGGCCGCCTCCTCCCAGAGCCCGTCGATCGAGTGCTGAGTCGGTGAAAGCCCCGCGGCTTCGAGCGACGGTTCGAGCTTGAACCGCGTCCAGCGTTCGATCCGATCCAGGAGATCGCCCCCAACGAGCTTCCCGAGGATCCCGTCCGGTTCCGCCGCCGTCTTCGCCCGCAGCATGTCCCTTCGCGCCGCGTATCCCGGGACGTACGAACCGGCGAAAACGAGCGCCGCGGCGGCTATATCGGTATATGTCCGCGCGATGCGGTAGAGATACGCGTATAGATCAGCATCATTCTCCGGACGCCCGTCCCCCCGCGAATCGATGAGCGCGATTGCCCGGTTCTCGACAAGAATGACCGCCTCCCGCCGCGTCAGATCCCCGGGCGCGTACGGCGGTATGCGTTCCAGAACGCGGGGGTTTCCCCCGAGCACCACCCCCCGCGCGCGCATGTCGTACACTCCGGGCCGGGCGGGCAGCCTTTCGAGATCGCCGGGGAGCATGACGCCGACGTCGACCCGTCCCGAAAACCGCACCTCCCCCCAGAGCTTCTCGCACGCGGCTCCGAGCTCCGATCTGCGCTTCGACCATACAAGAAGGTTTTCGAGGGACTTCACGACGACGACGAGATCGACGTCCGATAAGAGAACCGGGGGATCCGTTTCGAGGACGACCGATTCATCCCCTCCCGCGAAGCTCCCGCACAGAAAAACCGCCTCCGTCGTTTCGCCGCCGACGCGGCTTTCGACGAGACGCGCGCATTCCGAGAGAAACTCTCTCGATCGACTATGCCACCACGCGCGGGGTCGTTCCACCGTGTGCTCTATACCCGCCTGTAGATGAATTCGGGAATGTAGTANNCATCGCCCGCTTGATGACCTCGCGGCGCGTTTTGCTCGCGAATACCACCATCACGATGCCGTCGGCGCGGGAGCCGAGAATAGGGGTTTCGGGAGCCTCGAGGATCGCCGAGCTGTCGATGAGAACGTATTCGTAGGCGGCGGCGGCCTCCTTGACGAAAATCGCGAACCGCTCCGAGCCGAAGAGCATCTGGGTGCCTTCGACGCCCTCCATCGCTCCGGTCGCCACGAGGTCGAGCACTCCCTGGTCGACGCTCTGTATCACGTCCTTGATCTTGGCCCTTCCCGCGAGATAGTCGACGAGGCCCTTCTCGTTCTTGAGCCCGAAGAGCCGATGGAGCTCCGGATTGCGCACCGCGCAGTCGACGAGCAGAATCTTCTGCGACTCGCCGGAGGCGAGGACGCGCGCGAGGGAAGCGACGATGGTCGTTTTTCCCTCTCCCTTGATCGCGCTCGTGAAAAGGATCACGCGCGATTCCTTTTCCTTCATCCCGGAATCGATCGCATTCTTGAGATTGAGGAGCGATCGATGGAACCGTTCGTCCATTCCCGCGAGAAGGATCGATTCGTGACGAAGCCGCGGCGCCGGCGTTTCGGCCGCGACCTCCGGCTTGCCGCGCGGTCGTCCGCGATCCCGTTCAGCCTTCCGCAGGGCGTCGTATATCTTGCTCAACGCAACCTCCCGCAGCGCGCGGCGCGCTACAACCGCGGCCCGACGCGCCGGTCACCGGCCGGCGATTCGGGCGACGCGAGATCCCGCATCCCTTCGCGAACGACGCGTCCGTCTATGACGCGGGTGTTCGCGACGTATCCGATAAGAAGGACCCGGTCGCACAGCACGTTGATGAGCCGCGGAATCCCTCCCGAATAGTGATAGATCTCCTCGAACGAATCGGCGGTGAAGTGCGCCCCGCCGTTCTTCCCTCCCGCGATTTCGAGCCGGTACCTGATGTAATTCTCGACGTCCTCGCGGTTGAGCATCGATATCCTGCATATCCCCGGTATCCGCTGCCTGAGCTGGCGCATCTCGTTCATGTTCAGGATCGTCTCGAGCTCGGGCTGCCCCACGAGCATGATCTGCAAAAGCTTCCGGTCCCGCGTCTCGAGGTTCGAGAGCATGCGGAGCTCCTCGAGCACGTCCGGCGAGAGGTTCTGCGCCTCGTCGATGATGAGAAGCGAATTGCGGTTGCCTTCGTTTCGCTGAATGAGAAAATCGTTGAGCGCGAGCAGCATCTGCGCCTTGTTTTTCCCTTCGACCTCGAGGCCGAAATCCCTGCAGATGAGATACAGGAGCTGCTCGAACGGAAACTTGGTCGAGAAGATGAACGCCACCTCGAGCGACGGCTGGAAAAGATCGATGAAAGCCCCGACCACCGTCGTCTTCCCCACGCCGACCTCGCCCGTCACCGCGATGAAGCCTTTCCGCTGAAAGACTCCGTAGGTGATGTAGGCGAGCGCGTCACGATGGCTCGCGCTCCGGTAGAGAAAACGCGGGTCGGGCGTCACGTTGAAGGGGAGCTCCTTGAACCCGTAGAAATCTTCGTACATACCGCATCATTTCCTGTCCGTCTCGGGAAAGCTCGCGAGAACGGAGAGCCCCAGGTTCTCTTCGGCGTCAGCGATATTCTTGATCGAATGGTCGAGGTTATCGATGAAGAAAGCGAGCCCGAGCGCGACGATGAGGCTGAACGCGGGGCCGAGGGCCATCCGCACGTAGTCGCGCGTTTTCTTCCGGTACGCGGGGCTCGCCGGGTTGAGGATCGTCACCGTCCATTCGGGATTGCTCGCGCGGGA
>JAFNGP010000213.1 GCA_017885175.1 bacterium | reverse complement strand
GGTGGGCGCGGGTCGGGTCGTGCTCTTCGGATTCAACCCGCAGTACCGCTGCCAGTCAGCGGGAACGTACAAGCTCTTGCTGAACGCGATTCTCGAGGCGCGGCGCTGAGGCTGCCGGGCGGTTCGCGCTACCGCACCGGCCCGAAATAGAGATCGAGCCAATCGAGGATCTCTTTCGTCATCTGGCTCCGGCTCAGCGTGGATAGGCCGTGCCCCATATTCAGAAGCACCCATTTCTTGCGATCCGGCGGCGTGCCGAGAAAATCGAACATCGCCTTCTGCAGCGGGACCGGAAACGACATGTCATACTTCCCGTTGATCATCAATACGGGAATACGCACACGGGGAGCAAAATTGAACGCGTCGCTCTCCGGCCTGTGAAAACCGGCGCTGAATCCTCCGCAGGCAAGGATGCCGACGGACACGCGGTTCTCCTGCGCCAGCACAATGGGGCCTATGCGCGTTCCATAGCTGAAACCGAAATAGGCGATTTTCTTCTGATCGATATCGTCGCGCCCCTCGAGGTAATCGATCGATCGTCTGCAGTCGTTGACGTACCGAATCAGGGCTTCAGAATAGGTCCGACTGTCGCGCGGCGGATCGTTTCCCGCATAGTATCGTTCGTACGTTCCGTAATAGACCGGATACATGACGGCCCGGCCGCTCATAACGATAAAATCGATCAGGTTGATCATGCGGAGGTTCTCGCTGGACCCCGGGTACCATGCCGACCAGCCCGGCAGGAAGACGACCGTCTGAAACGGCCCGCCTGCGTTCTTCGGCAGAAACAGGTATGCGGGGATCCGCTCGTTTCCATACGCGGCGGTGTAGGTGATCTTTTCCTTCCGCCAGTATGGGGAGCTCTCGTCGGTCGACTCGACCCGGGCGTCGAGCGGCCTCGGATCGTATGAGTACTGCCCCACCAGCGCTTGGAAGACACGGTCCGAAACGGGTTCCTCCTTGGAGTAATTGCGCTCCGGGGGCCGCGGCGGCACCGGAGCTCGAGGCGCCTGCGGGTAATCCTCCGTGGAAAGGATGCAGCGGAATCCATTTGTTGATGACCTATCCATGGGGGAACGGGCGTCGGGATCCTCAAACATGTACGAAGGCTCGGTCCACGCGCCCCCGAGTATGCTTCGACGCTCCCCGCTCTCGTTCCAGCACCACTCCTTCACGTTTCCGGCCATGTCATATGCGCCATAGGGACCGATCGCCTGGCTCTTCCCTACCGGATAGGGCCCTCTGCCGTCGAAGCTGCTCAACTGCGCGATGAATGCGGGAAGGTCGTACTCGCCGGGGCTTCCCGCTTTTCGCCAGTGGTGCACCGTCGGCAGGCTCTTGCCCGCGAATTCGGCAAAGGCGGCGGCCTCATACCAGCTGACACCCCCGACGGGGAAACTGTCCTGGCCGACAGGGTACGTCCCTCCGTTCCATGTCGACGGACCCGGCCGTCCGGTCGCGTCGAGGAAGAGACCCATCGCCTCTTCCCAGGACAGCCTCTTTCCGTTGTCGACGAATTCGTTCTTCCAGAGCTCGCGATTCCGGTAACCGCCACTATCGACGAATCGCTTGAACTCGCGGTTGGTGACCTCATCCCTGTCGATGAAGAATGCGGGCAGCCGGATAAACGTAACGCTGTCATCCGGGGTGATGGACGATTCCGGGACCCACACCATGCCTGGATGGCCCTTGCCCGCTTCGAGCAGTGAAAATGAAGACTGACTGCATGCGTACTTATCAACCCGCGGATACAGGTTCACGGTGATGGATTCGAGAGTATCGTATCCCGCTTTTACGATCAGCCATCGAATCCCGCCGAGCGGAAGCCGCAGGCTGTCTATCGGAGAGCGTCCGAGATAGACCCATTTCGATTCGGGAGCCAGATATGCCTTGTAGTAGAGTTCGGCGCCCGAGGGGGTCGTCGTGATCCTGACATGCCTCGAAATCCTGGACATGAGCTCCGCGAGCTTCGGGTCATTCTGTATATGGCGCTGCGCCTCGCCGGCGAGCGCGAACGCCTCCGCGTATTTGTCCGCGTCGGCCAGCTTGACGATTCCAGGGATCGCCGTCTCCCGGGCCCATCTCGCCCTGGCGGCCTTGTGAATCGTCCAGCCGATCGCGCCCCCCGCGACGAGAAGAACGCTCAGTCCTATCGCCACGGCCTTCGGCCATCCGATGAATCGCCTCGGCGAGCCCGATCCCGCGTGCCGGGCGTCGGCCCCACGAAGACTCTCGAGATCATCGATGAGATCGCGCGCGCCCTGATAGCGCGCGTCGACGTCTTTCGAGAGCATCCTGCCGACGATCCGCCGCAGCTCTTCCGGGACGTCGGACCTGCCCCTCGCGACGGGCTCCGGCTCGGAATGCACGATGCCGTAGAGAACCGCCGCCTCGTGCTCCCCCGGAAACGGGACCTCGCCCGCGAGCATCTCGTAGAGAATCGCTCCGAGCGAAAAGATGTCCGAGCGCGCATCGACGACCCCTCCCATCGCCTGCTCGGGGCTCATGTATGCGACCGTGCCGAGCGTCGTCCCCGTTCTGGTCACTCTCGTCTGCCCCGCGAGCTTCGCCAGGCCGAAGTCGAGAATCTTCACCTCGCCTTCCTTGGTCACGATGATATTCGCCGGCTTTATATCGCGATGAACCATTCCCGCTTCGTGCGCCTTTGCCAGCCCCTCGGCCGTCTGAACGACGATATCGACGGCCTCATGCACCGGCACGCGGCCCCTCACGATTTTCTGTTTCAGGGTCTCCCCGTCGTAGCAGTCCATACAGATGAACATCTGGCCGTCGGGGGTCTCGTCGATCTCGTGAATCGTGCAGATGTTGCGGTGCTGAAGCGCGGATGCCGCCTGCGCTTCATGGATGAAACGCTTCTTCGCCTCCTCGTCGCGCGTGAGCTCGGGAGGCAGGAACTTCAGGGCCACCTGGCGTTTTAGCTTGATATCCTCGGCCCGGTAGACGACGCCCATCCCGCCTCCACCCAACTTTTCAATTATCTTATAGTGAGAAATCGTCTTTCCTATCATATAGACTCCTTCGCTCCCGGCCGCGCAGGTCGTGCCGAATCGGATCCGGAGAATAATATTTCCGTTTCGGGGAGTGTACAGAAAATGGCCAGGAGGTGTCAAACGCGTCTGCGCCGATTCTTGCTGGCGCGCGCGCCGATTCCGATCTCAGGCGCCGACGCCGACCGGCTTCGGGACGCCGCCGGGGCGGCGGATCGTNNACGAGCTCGTTGAGATGATCCTCGAGCACCTGCATCCCGAATTTCTTTCCGGTCTGCATGGTCGAGACGAGCTGGGCCATCTTGCCCTCGCGAATCATCGCGCGGACCCCGTCGGTCGCCACGAGGATCTCGAGCGCCGCGACGCGGCCGCCGGCGATCTTGGGAACGAGCGTCTGCGCGACGATGCCCTGCAGGGTGCCGGCGAGCTGCATCCGGATCTGGGTCTGTTGCTCCGGCGGGAATACGTTCACGACGCGGTCGATCGTCTTCATGGCGCTCGTCGTGTGCAGCGTGCCGAACACCAGGTGGCCTGTTTCCGCCGCGGTCACCGCGAGGCTGATCGTCTCGAGGTCGCGCAGCTCCCCGATGAGTATGACGTCGGGATCCTGCCGGAGAGCGCGCCGCAGGGCCTCGCCGAAATTCAATGTGTCCGAGCCGATCTCCCGCTGATTGATATAGCACTTGTTGTCGTGGTGCAGGAACTCGATTGGGTCTTCCATCGTGAGAATATGGCCGTGCATCGTGGAGTTGATCAGGTCGATCATCGCCGCGAGCGTCGTCGACTTGCCGCTCCCGGTGGGCCCGGTCACGAGGACGAGGCCGCGCGGCTTCGCCGCGAGCGTCTTGCAGATATCCGGCAACCCCAGATCGTCGAACGTGGGGATCTTCGCCGGGATGTTGCGGAGCACGATCGAGATCGAGCCGCGCTGGCGCATGACGTTCACCCGGAAGCGGGCGACGCCGGCGACCGAGTACGAGCAATCCATGTCGCCGCGCTCCTCGAACGTCTTCCATTGATCCTCGTCGAGCAGAATCCGGGCGATCTCCTCCGTGTGCTGCGGCCGGAGCCGTTCGTCCCCCTCGGGCATCAGCACTCCGTGCACGCGCACGCCGGGGGGCATGCCGACCTTCAGGTGCGCGTCGCTGCCGCCGGCATCCACCATCTTCTTGAGAAACTCGTTGAGTTCCATCGAGCGCTTTCCTTGCCTGGCTGAATGTGTACTGAAGAATGAAGGGGCAAGATGTATGCCGACCCGGCAAACGAGGCGTCCCGACGGGACAAAACGTGACTTTAGTCCTCTTCCAGATCCTTCATGCGGAGATCGAACGGCGCTCTCAGCGCCTCGTACTTCAGATTCGCGGATTCGAGCAGCTTGAAATTGGTCTCGATCTCTTTCCTGCGGGCATGGATCTTCTGCGACAGATCCGCGATGGCGCCGCCGTCGCAGCTCTCCGAGGCCGATTCCATCTCTTCGTAGAGGCGCGCGAGCTCCGTCTCGGCGACCACGATCGCGCTTTCCAGATCGGCGATCCGCTTTTCAAGAGGCTTCAGCGCCGCGCTCCGTTCGCGCGCGATTTCGGCGCGCAGTTTCCTCAGCTCCTTGCGGCCCGCTCTTTTTCCGCCGGCGCTTTCATCCGCTTCGTTCGGCGACGGAACCTTCTCTTCGTCCCACCCGCGGTCATCCAGAAATCTCTGGTAGCTTCCCTCGAACGCCTTGGCCCCGCCCCCCTGGAACACGACCAGCCTTTGCGCCAGCCCGTGCAGGAGCATTTCGTTGTGCGTCACCATCACGACGGCGCCCTGAAAATCGTCGATCGCCTCGAGCAGCGCGTCGCACGATTCCATGTCGAGATGGTTCGTCGGCTCGT
>JAFNGP010000212.1:4656-7008 GCA_017885175.1 bacterium | reverse complement strand
GACGCCTCCGAAAAGGATCATGCTCGACAATTTCGAACCGGAGGCCGTTCGCGAGGCGGTGGCCGAAATCAAGGGCTGGGCCGCCGTGCCCGAGATCGAGGTTTCCGGCGGGATGAATCTCGAGAACGTCGCGGCGTATGCGATGCCGGGCGTCGATTTCATATCGATCGGCGCGCTCACGAGCAGCGCGCCGGCGCTCGACATGAGCCTCGATCTCGAAGGAGTCGACCGGAAATGAAAAAGAAAACGGGGGAAAAGGCCGCGCCCGCCGCGGGGGAGCTTCATCCGGCCCGGCTTCTCGATCTCTGCGCGACGAAGCGTCTCGCGAGGAGAATCATCCTTTACGACTCGATCGAATCGACGAACGCGGCCGCCATGGCCGCGGCGGCGGAAGGCGCGGACGGCGGCACGCTTTTCGTGGCCGATGAGCAGACTTCCGGGAAGGGGAGAAAGGGACGCGCGTGGTTTTCCGCGAAAGGGAAGAGTCTCACTTTTTCCGTGCTCCTCAGACCCGCCGGGCGGACGGAAGGTCTCACCGCGCTTTTCGCGCTCGCGGTGGCGAGCGCGCTCGGCGATTTTCTCAAGAGTCCCGCCATCAAGTGGCCGAACGACATCTTCCTGAACGGGAAGAAGCTCGGAGGGATTCTCGCCGAATCGAGGGACGATTTTGCGGTCATCGGGCTCGGTCTCGACGTCAATGAAAAGGCGGGGGATTTTTCGCCCGGGATCGCGGCCGAGGCGATATCGATGCGCATCGCCGGCAGGCGCGTGTTCGATCGGGGAATCGTGCTCTGCCGGATTCTCGAGGCTTTCGAGGAGCGGCATGACCGGTTTCAGGAGGAAGGATTCGCTCCGTTCAGGGAGGAAATTCAGCGCAGGCTCCTCTTCATCGGCAAGCGGGTGACCATCGAGAGCGGCGGGGATGCGTTCGAGGGGAAAATGATCGGCATAACCAACGAAGGCCGTCTCTGTATCGATGTGGACGGCGCGGAACAGGTGTTCTCTTCGGGGGATCTCACGCTGCGGGCGGGATCCCGTCGACTTCGAGGAGGTTCTCGTGGCATGGATTCTCGCGCTTGACCGGGGAAACGACGCGCTCAAGGCTGCCCTGTTCGATTCGGGCAGAATCGTCGGGAGATGGAGGGAAGCGGGCGCGCGCCCCGAAGATTCGCTCCGCAGAATCGCCCGCGAGTTCGCGTTTGACTCGGCGAAAGCCGCGGGGGCCGGATTATCGAAGAAGGATCGCGCGCTCCTGCGGGACGCGATTCTGGGCAGCGTGATGTTCCACAGCGTCGTTCTTTCCAGCGTCGATCCGCGCTGGACGAAGGAGATCAGGCGCGCGCTCGATCGAATGGGCGCGAGCCGCGTCCTCGAGGTGAGCGCGAAGATCGAATTCCCGTTCGAGATCCTGGTCGAAAGGCCCTCGAAGACCGGTCCCGACAGGCTTGCCGCCGCGGCGGGAGTCGTCGCGGCCGGCTCGCGCGAGGCGATCGTCGTCGACGCGGGGACGGCGATCACGGTGGACGTTCTTTCGAAGAAGGGATTTCTCGGGGGCGCCATTTTCCCGGGCACGGGGCTCCTGTATCGCGCGCTCCACGAAGGCACCGCCGCCCTGCCGCTCGTGGCCGGAAGAGGCGGAGCGGCCGGTCCTCCCGGGCGCAACACGAGAGATGCGATCGTCGCCGGCGTCGAAGGGGGCGCGGCGGGCGCGGTGAAGGAGCTCGTCGCGCTGTCGCGCCGGTCCGTTTCGAAGAATGCCCGCCTCTGGGTGACGGGGGGAGGGGGCGCGAATCTTGCGAAGCATTTAGGAAAGGGCGCGCGATACGAGCCGGATCTCGTGCTCCGCGGTCTTGCGTATCTCTTCGATTACAACTGCCGCTGAAAGATTCTTCTTGCATAATTTCCCTCGCGGGATTATATATTTCTGCAAGTAGCAGTCTTCATACTGGAGTGCTAACCCAAAACAAACAAAGGAGAAGGGGGGAAGAAACATGAAGATTACGCCTCTAGGCGATAGGGTTATGGTAAAGCCCCTGGACCTCAAGGAGGTCAAGAAGGGCGGGATCATAATTCCGGATACCGCAAAGGAAAAGCCCATGGAGGGCGAGATCATCGCGGTCGGCAAGGGCCGCATCAACGAGACCACCGGGGAGCGCATCGCACCCGAGGTCAAGAAGGGCGACAAGGTGCTCTACGGGAAGTATTCGGGCACCGAGATCACCGTCGATAACGTGGAATACCTGATACTCAGGGAAGCCGATATTCTGGCCATTCTCTAGATCGAAAGGGGTGAGGCGAAATGGCTAAGCAGATCAAGTTCAATATCGACGCGCGCGACCGCCTCAAAGCGGG
>JAFNGP010000212.1:4441-4576 GCA_017885175.1 bacterium | reverse complement strand
AGACGCACGACGTCGCCGGCGACGGCACGACGACGGCGACGATCCTCGCCCAGGCGATCATCCAGGAGGGGCTCAAGGTCGTCACGGCGGGATCCAACCCGATGTACATCAAGAAGGGCATCCACAAGGCCGTCG
>JAFNGP010000212.1:4187-4405 GCA_017885175.1 bacterium | reverse complement strand
GAGGGCATGCAGTTCGACCGGGGATACGTGAGCCCCTACTTCGTCACCGATTCCGAGCGGATGGAAACGGTCATCGAGGACGCCTACATTCTCATTCATGACAAGAAGGTCAGCTCGATGAAGGATCTTCTGCCCGTGCTCGAGAAGGTGGCGCAGGTGGCGAGACCCCTTCTCATCATCGCGGAGGACGTCGAGGGTGAGGCGCTCGCCACGCTCGT
>JAFNGP010000212.1:3613-4074 GCA_017885175.1 bacterium | reverse complement strand
AACACGACGATCATCGAGGGCGCCGGGAAGCCCGCCAAGGTCAAAGAGCGTATCGGCCAGATCAAGGTCCAGATCGAGGAGTCGACCTCCGATTACGATAAGGAGAAGCTCCAGGAGCGTCTCGCGAAGCTCGCCGGGGGCGTCGCCGTGATCAAGGTCGGCGCCGCGACGGAGATCGAGATGAAGGAGAAGAAGGCACGCGTCGAGGACGCGCTCGCGGCGACGCGCGCGGCCGTCGAAGAGGGTATCGTCCCCGGCGGCGGCATCACGCTGCTCCACGCGGCCGAAGCGATCGCGGCGCTCGATCTCGAAGGGGAAGAGAGAATCGGCGCCAATATCGTCATGAAGGCGCTCGAGGAGCCGGCGAAGATGATCGCGCAGAACGCCGGCCAGGAAGGCGCCGTTATCGTCGAGCGGCTCCGCAACGAAAAGCCGGACATCGGCTACAACGCCGCGACGAA
>JAFNGP010000212.1:0-3605 GCA_017885175.1 bacterium | reverse complement strand
CGGGCGGCGGCATGCCGGGCGGCGGTATGGGACCCGATATGTACTAAGCCGGTCAGGGATTTCGGATGCAGACGGGCGCTCCGGGGACATCCCGGGGCGCTCCTTTTTTGGCCGGGAGCGACCGGCGAAGTCGGCCCCGTTCGATTTTCGAGGAAAATTCGCTTGAATTTCGTCTCAAGCCCTCATATTTTTACATTGAACACGCACTCTTGCATGGTTTGGCCATGACTTTGTATGTATGATGGAACGGGATATCTGCCGATACGAACCGGGAGGTTCTGAATTGAATCGTTATCTGAGATCGATGCCGGCGGCGCTCATGATTGCCTTTGCCATCGCCTTGATCTTCGTCGCCGGGTGCAGCAAGGATGAAACTACGATCGTACCGCCGATACCCTCCACCATCGAAGTATCGGGAATCCTCTGCAACCCGCTCGCCCCCGCTCCGGGGGATACGGCGCGGCTCACCGTGCGCGCCGCGGGCCAAGGCGCCGGCGCGACGTACGAATGGCAGGTAGAGGCCGGAACGCTCATTGGACTCAACGACATCTCCATCGAGTGGGAAGTGCCGGCGGATCCGGGAGTCTACGAGGTAACGGTCCGCTCGAGCGTCGGATCCGAGGTTCGCCTGAATACGACCTGGGTGATGGTGCGGCGCTGTGAGGCGATTGAAACGGGCCTCAGGTACTCCTTCTATCCGAACCTGGTCGAGGGAGAGCTTTATCTCGTGGGCACGAACGGCAACCTCTCCGACCGCAGTTTCCTCGGTTATCACGCGTACAAGCGGGACATACCGCCCACGCAGGTCGACAAGCTGACCGGGCCGGGCGCGTTGAATATAAATGGCGGCTATGATTTCCGGTTCTACGCGGACGGCATCCTGGCCGCGTCCATAACGGACGGCGCCGAATTCATCCGGCAGCAGCCGATGAACGTGATCTTCTATCCGTATATTCCGGCCATTCCGAAGAAGCTCTGGTCGAACAACGAAGTCGCGGGCACTACGTTCCGCAAGAATCAGAATCTCTATCCGCGCCTGTCGTCCAACCTCGATATGGCCGTATGGCAGCGCACGGTGGTCGGCGCCACCGATGACGGGAAGAAGGATCTCGTCAACATCAGGTTCCGCATGACGACGGGGCTGATCCAGACCGTTACGATCGCCAAGGATTCGATATACCAGCTCGGGGCGTGGAACTACACGTACTGGAGAAATATCAAGCCGATGTTCTCCCCCGATGACGCCATGATAATCTATTTCAACGATTCGACCGAACTGTACGAACCGTGCCTCATCCCGGTGGAAGGGTCGGAGCCGAACCTCGACGGGCAGCGTGCGCTTCTGGTCGATCCGCGTCACGGCATCTTCTTTTTCGCCGGCGTGCAGGTTTCCGAAAAAACGATCTTCCAGTGGAATCCGGCCAGTCCCACGAAGCTCGCGTTCATCGACGACAAGCGGCAATTCTGTGTTTTCGATTATATCGCGGAAACCGTCGAGGTCGTGGCTACGGGGTTCACGGAGTTCGCCTATTCGGAGGACGGCAAACTTGCGGCGGTCGCCGATAGCGGGGTTTATATCCTCGAGCCGGGACAGACCCAGGCGAAGCGAGTTTTCGTCAAAGAGCGCACGTCCGACGCGGTGATCGGCGTCAACTGGTCGCCCGGGCTCGTCGATCAGAAGCTCGGTTTCAGAATGGTGCGCAAAGGCGCTTCCACGCTGGAATCGTACGCCGTTCTCGTGATATATTCGGTGGATAACGACAAGTGGTACTATGCCTCGCCCGAGATCAAACCCGTCATGGGGACCGAACCGGCGGTGAATTATACCTGGATGCGGGCGATTTTCGATCCGACTACCGGCGGCATGTACATTCCTGTTCTGCTCTCCGAGGGGGGCGGGAAGTCCGTGCTCTACTATTCCTACTGATACGCAACCTCGATCCGGGCTGGTGCCCGTCCGAATGCGATCCAAGAGGCTCGAGCAGCTTCCGCCGTATCTATTCGTCGAAATCGATAGGCTCAAGGAGTCGGCGCTTCGGAGCGGCCGGAAGCTCCTTGATCTCGGGATCGGGGACCCGGATCTCGGCGCTCCACGGGAACTGGTCGCCGCGCTGGAGAGAGCGCTGTCCGACGCCTCGCATCATCGGTATCCGCCGGGCCGCGGNNCGTGAATCCGGGGGATACGGTTCTCATTCCCGATCCCGGCTATCCGGTATACTATTCATCGGCCGTATTCGCGGGAGCTTCCTGCATCCGCCTGCCGCTCGACGAATCGAACGGGTTCCTGCCGCGCTTCGACGAGCTCGATCCGCGGACCCTTTCCGGCGCGCGTCTCCTCTTTCTCAACTATCCGAACAATCCGACCGCCGCCGTGGCCGGAGAGAGCGTGCGCCGGGACGCGGTCGATTTCTGCGGCGGGCGCGGGATCGTTCTCGCGAGCGACGCCGCCTACGGAGAGATCTGGTATGAAGAGCCGAACGTTCCGTTCTTTCCCGCGGCCCGGGAAGCGGGAATTCCGTACATCGAATTCTTCTCCTTCTCGAAGACGTTTTCGATCGCGGGATGGAGAATCGGCTTTGCGATAGGATCGAAAGAGATCATTGCGGCTCTCTCTCAGCTCAAGAACAACATCGATTCCGGCGTGTTCGGGGCGATACAGGAAGCGGTGGCGGACACGATGGACCGCCATTACGAGAGGATCATGGGCGATATACGCGGCGTCTATCGCGAGCGGCGCGACATGCTCGCCGGCCATCTCGAGCGGGCGGGGTTTTCGTTCACGATGCCCCGGGCAACCTTCTATTTCTGGGTTCGAACTCCCGCGGGCAGAAGCTCGATGGAGTTCTGCCGTTACTTGCTGGAGGAATGCGGCGTCGTCGCCGCGCCGGGCGTCGGTTTCGGAGAGAAGGGGGAAGGGTATTTCCGGCTGTCGCTCACGGCCGATACGGAAACCGTCCGCGAGGCGGGGCGGAAGATCGAGGCGCTTGGCGCGCGCGACGCGAAGGGATAGGGAGGAATCCATGCTCGAGGAAAAGATCGTTCTCAAAGGGATCACGGTGTTCGGATACTATGGCGTCTCTCCCATGGAGAGGGAAATCGGGCAGAAGCTCGAGCTGGATATCGAATTCCATCATGATTTTACGAAAGCGTGCATCACGGATGCCCTCGAGGACACGGTGAACTACGAGCGCGTCTACGCGAAGGTCATGGAAACGGTCGAGGGAAACCGGTTCAATCTTCTCGAAACCCTTGCCGACGCGATATGCCGGACGATCCTCGACAACTTTCCCGTCGTGAAGTCGATCAGAACGACGATACGCAAGCTCACCCTGCCGTTTCCAAATACGCTCTCACACGTCGAGGTGGTCGTTGAGCGCACGGCGCAGGACGCCTGAAACAACGGTCGTTCTTTCTCTCGGTTCGAACCTCGGTCCTCGGGAAGAGCATCTCCTCGCCGGCGTATCGAGGCTTGCGGCGGCGGGAGGACTGAAGCTCGAAGCGTTGAGCTCGCTCTACGAAACGTCTCCCGTCGGCATCGCCGCGAGCAACACCTTCATCAACGCGGTTCTCGTCGCGAGGTCCGCCCTTCCGGCGGCGGATCTCCT
>JAFNGP010000211.1 GCA_017885175.1 bacterium | reverse complement strand
AGCGTCCCACCGACCCTCGCGCTGATCGTCTTCAGCTCGGCCTTCGTCGACCGCAACTTCCCGATCAGACGCCCGTCCGATCCCGTCACTCCCGATGACGGAGTAATCGTGTTCGCCGTCCCCGTCGCCTCGAGCGTCACGAAGCTCCCCGCTATCGGATTCCCCTGCGCGTCCGTCACGAGAGCCGTCACCGCGATCGAGTCCGCCCCGTTCGCCACCGCCGAAGTTTTATCCACCGTCACCGTCGAAGCCGAGGCGCTAAAGGGCCCGGGAGTAAAGGTCACGCCGGCGGATGCAGCGATATCGATACCATCGATCTTCGCCGTGAGCGTTTTTCCTTCCGCCTTCGTCGAGGCGATGCTCCCGATGGCGGAGCCCGTTCCGCTCGTCACATCCGGAGGCTGGTGGAGCAGATTGCCCGAGCCCGTCGCCGCGATCAGGACGGTCGCTCCGTCGACGCTGTTGTAAAATATGTCGCGGGCCCGGACGGCGATCTCGATCGAGTCGATCGCGTTTGCGACCGCCGATGCCGGGTTGACCGATATTTCGGATGTGATCGCGCTTAACGGAGCGTTATCGATGTAGATCAGCGCCGATGCGGCCTCGAGAGTGGGAGAAGAACCGTTCGTATCGAGAAACGCGAGGACCAGGGGGATGGTCATCTCCTTGTCCGTATCCCGGTAATCGAGATACACATGATCGGAGCCGTTCGCGATAACGATAGACGCGATCGGCGTCGCATGATCCGTCGTCGAATAGAAATCCCCCGGCTGCCCGAGAAGCGATATCTCCTGGTCGTTGGGGAGCGGGCTCGCGTTCCCCACCGCGTCCTCGACCCCGAGCCGGTACCTGACAAAATCCCCCGCGATGGCCGTCGTATCGGAGGGAGAGGCCACGAGTCTGAAAGGAGTCCCCGGATCGACGGTGATCGCCTGCTGCGCGTTCGTCCAGGATTGGCCGGAAGCGGTGATCGTCTTTCCGCCGGCGACCGTATCCCGATAGTACAGCGATACCGTATCGAGGCCCGACGCAAGGACGACCACGCTCGTCTCGACAAAATTCAAGCCGCCGAGATGCGAAAACCGCCCGCCGAGCGCGGTCGAGCTCAACGAAATGTTCTGATCGCCACTCACCGTGGCGGGATTGCCGAACTGCTCCTCGGTCCTCACCCGGATCACGGCGCTTTCTCCGTCCGCGGGAAACGTCCGCGGCGACGTGATGAACGAGAGCTTCGCGACGGATCCCGCGACGACGTCGAGCATCGGGGATGCCGCGATCGGCGAATGGCCCGAACCGCCCGGATCCGATCTCATGACGAATTCGACGCCGCTCTGGGCGCCTGTTTGGGCCGTCGCCCGCCCGACGAGGTCGACGCTTCCGTCGCCGTAAACGATATCGATCGTCTGACCGGCGTCGAGCGTATCGACCGAAACGGAGATCGTCCTGCCGGCTATCGCGAGAGCGGGCGCGCCGAGCTCCCCCTCGCTCGAAACGGTCACATATCCGGCTGAAGAAGGAGTGGAAATCTGGGGCGCGGTCCAACCATCGGGAATGGCGAGCACGATCGTCCCGGAGGAAAACGCTTCGGCGGCGGTGTATCGGATCGTCCATGTGCCGAGCGCCCCGGCTGCGACGTCGCTCGAAGGGCTGATCGCCGCCGTCCCCGAACCTCCCGCGGCGAACATCGGACCGGCAACGAAGAGCATGAACGCGCCGAGGCTCGCGGCGAGCGCGCCGTGTCGCATTGAGTTCAGAACCTCGCGCTTCATAGATTTATTCCTGTTCATCCTGCATCACGGAAGAATGATAATCGAAGAGCATCGCGCAAGCTATGTGCCAATAGCATCTTTCCGCCGATAAGCTCCACTGAAAATCTTCTCGCGTCGGCGCGACATGCTCGATCCGAGAAGCGTCACTGCGGAAGAAAATTGCCCCGACTTCATAATATATTGGTATTATAACAAATACGAACGCCGCCCCGCTTTCCACCCCGCGTCGCGCAGGCAACATTCATCGCTTTTCCCCGATCGTGGCGATCGGGCGAATCGACGCTCGCGATTCACCATCACCTGAGTCGGAATCAAAATAACATACGCCGCAGCAAAATGCAACAACAAGAAAGTCTTTAACTCTATGAAATAGCGTTCGTTAAATGAACTCTCCGAATGGGGATCCGGAGGCTCTCGCATCTTCCCCGGGGACATGACAGAAAACCTGGCATATATGAGGCAGAGGTCCGATGCCGGCCTCCTATCGCTTCACTTCGACGACGGAATTATACGCGCCGAAACCATCCTTGCTCTTTTTGGGATTCCCGGGATCGGCAATCCATTTTTCGCCGTCGATGAGGAACTTGTACTCGTATCGTCCGGGCTGCAGCGGGAGCGTGATCGACCATGCCCCCTTCTCCTCGCGATCGTACATCGGATCCGCGGTGGTCGACCAGCCGTTGAAATCGCCGACGATCGCGACCCGGTGCGCCTTGGGCGCGGAGCAGATGAACTGCACTCCTCCCTCCGCCTCCCGGGGTCCGGCGAACGGGTAGTTCGGCGCTCCCATTTCCGGGGCCTTAGGCCCGCACGATGCAACGAGAACAGCGAGCGCCATACAGGACACGGCGCGGAATTGAATAAAACGACGCATCATATTCACGGCACGATCAGCAGATTCGCCTTCCCTCCCCTTCCATCGTCGACGACCCTCGGATTCTCCGGATCGAGAAGCCACTCGGCCTCATTTACGAGAAATCCGTATCGGTAGCGGCCGGGCCCAAGGCGAACCGCGAGCTCCCATACGCCCGTATCGGCGGTTTTCTCCATGAGGCCCACGAGAACCTCGCCTTCTTCGGCATCCCCGCGCGCCCAGTTGTTCCGGGACCAATCGCCCGCGAGCTGTACCGTCCGCGCCG
Organism: bacterium; assembly: GCA_017885175.1. GTDB lineage: Bacteria > Krumholzibacteriota > Krumholzibacteriia > Krumholzibacteriales > Krumholzibacteriaceae > SSS58A. The sequence goes on along the minus strand of JAFNGP010000211.1, from coordinate 510 downwards.
ACGGAACCTTGACCCGGAACGTGACCGTATCGCCGTCGATGCCCGGCGAACCGAGCGATCTCTCGAGATACCGGCCGCAGGAGGCCGAAAGCAGAACGATTGCCGTGATCGCGCAAAACCGCGCGACCGCATTCATACCATGCCGCATGCCCCGATTATAATACCGTTGCGTCAAAAAGTAAAACCCGCTTCGAAAGTCACGGCCCAATCCTCCGCGAGCGATTCCTCGGCATCGAGGAGGGCCTTCATCGAAGCCGCTCCGCCGCTCGCGGCGAGCGCGCGAAAAACGCCGCGGTCCATGAGATACTCTTCCCTTCCGTGATCGGAAAAAGCGTACAGCCACCGGTCGAAGGCGTACGGATTGACCCCTGTCCCGACGGCGCACCAGAACCCGTTCCTGATGCTCCCGCGAACGGAAAGGAACGCGTCGACGAAGTCCCTTCCGATCCCTCCGTACTCGTATGCAACGCCGCGCATATCGAGGAGAAACGTCACGCGCGGGTGCACCGC
>JAFNGP010000210.1 GCA_017885175.1 bacterium | reverse complement strand
TCGCGCGGATCGATTCGATCGAGGCGGCCGAGATCGAGCCCGCCGGAGAGAGCGAGTTCGCGATCGCGCCGAGCGAGAAGCCCGGCGCGGCCGAGGCGCTGTTCCCCGTCGATACGGCGGTCTGCGCCGAATGCCTCGCCGAGCTGCGCGATCCCGCGAATAAGCGATACCAGTATCCCTTCATAAACTGCACGAATTGCGGGCCGCGTTTCACGATCATCGAAGGGCTGCCGTACGACCGGCCGCTCACGACGATGCACGAGTTCGAGATGGACGGCTTCTGCCGCTCGCAATACACGAACCCATCCGACCGGCGGTTTCACGCCGAGCCGATCTCGTGCCCCGGCTGCGGCCCGTCGCTCATGCTTTTCGACGAGCGGTTCGTCGAGCTTCCGGGAGACCCGATCGCCGGGGCCGTTTCCCTGATCGGGAAGGGGCTCATCGTCGCGGTGAAAGGGCTCGGGGGGTATCACCTCGCGTGCCTCGCCACCGACGGCGAGGCGGTGAGGCGCCTGCGGGACCGAAAGAAGCGTCCGGCGAAGCCCTTCGCCTGCATGTTTCGCGACCTCGCCGCGGTCGAGCGCAGCTGCGTCGCCGGCGAGGCCGAGCGGAAGATGCTCCTCTCGAGCGAGACCCCGATCGTGCTCCTGCGGCGCCGGGGCAGAACGCTTCCCGACGCGGTCGCCCCGAGGAACGGGTACCTCGGCGCGTTCCTGCCGTACACGCCGATCCACCATCTCCTCATGGAGCATTTCGAGGTGCTTATCATGACCTCGGCGAATTTCACCGACGAGCCGCTTATCTCGATGGAAGAGGAGCTCATGGGGATNNATACTCTTCGCCCCGGGAGGCGCGATCGTGCCGGTGCGGCGGGCGCGCGGGTACGTGCCCGAGCCGGTTTCGCTGCCCGTGGCGGCTCCCGTGCCCATGGCGGCGTTCGGCGCGCAGGAGAAGAGCGTATTCGCCCTCTCGAAAGGGGGGAAGGCGTATCTCTCGCCGCACCTCGGGGACCTCGGGGATCTGAGGAGCGAGGAGAATTACCGGCGGGAGCTCGCCGGATTCGCGCGAATGCTCGCTGTCGCGCCCGAGGTGATCGTCCACGACATGCACCCCGATTATTTCACGACGCGGCTCGCCGCGTCGATCGGCGGCGTGAAGAGAATCGCCGTCCAGCACCACCACGCCCACGCCGCGGGCGTCATGGCCGAACACGGTCTCCCCGGGCCGGTCATCGCCGTGGCGTTCGACGGGACGGGTTACGGAACGGATGGAGCGCTCTGGGGGGGAGAGTTTTTCCTCGCCCGCTACGACGGATTCGAACGGCTCGCCGCGCTCAGGTATGCGCCGCTCCCGGGCGGCGAGGCGGCGATTCGCGAGCCGTGGAGAATGGCGCTCGTTCACCTGCGGAGCGTCTATGGAGACGCCGTGCTCGACAAGTCGCTTCCCCGGCCGATCTCGTTCGAGGGCTTGCCGGCGGAGCAGGTGCTGGCCATCGCGAAGCGGAGGGTCAATTCCCCGCTCTCTTCGAGCATGGGGCGCCTCTTCGACGCGGTCGCTTTCATGCTCGACTGCGGAGCGCTCGTGAGCTACGAGGCCGAGGCCGCGGTCGCGCTCGAGGCGCTCGCGCTCGAGGCGACGGATGCGCGGGGCGCCTACGCGTTCGAATGGAAGACCGGCCCCGGCGGCTATGCGGAAATAGATCCGGCCCCGGTCGTCGCGGCGATCGTCGACGATCTGGCCAAGGGGCGGGAGCTCACCGCAATCGCGGCCGCGTTTCATCGCGGAGTGGCGGGGTTAGTCGTCGATCTGGCGGCGGAGCTCTCGAAGGCGCGCGGGTGCGCGGACGTCGTTCTCTCGGGGGGCGTGTTTCAGAACAGGCTCCTCTGCGAGTGCGTCATGGAGCGCGCGCAGGGTTCGCCGCTGCGTTTCCACCAGCACGGGATCGTGCCTCCGAACGACGGCGGCATCGCCTTCGGGCAGCTCGTCGTCGGCGCCGCGCGATTGCTGAAAGGGAGTGAGGATTTCAATGGCTGAAAAGGGGAACGAGCGAATCCTCCTCGCCCATGGCGGCGGGGGGATCCTGATGAAGGAGCTCGTCGAGAGGATCGTCGGGAAGCTCGGGGGCGCGCACGGTCCGCTCCAGGACAGCGTGACGCTCCCGACGGATGCGGGGCGCATCGCATTCACCACGGATTCGTTCGTCGTGAGCCCCCTGTTCTTTCCCGGGGGGGACATCGGGCGCCTCGCCGTGTGCGGNNCCGTTCGAGACGTTCGATCGCGTGCTCGATTCCGTAGCGCTCGCCGCGCGGGAAGCGGGTGTCCGCGTGGTCACGGGGGATACGAAGGTCGTCGAGCGCGGCAAGGCGGACGGGATATTCATCACCACGTCCGGCATCGGTGTCGTGCCGGACGGCGTCGAGCTGTCTTCGTCCTCGGCGCGGCCGGGGGACGCCGTGCTCATCAACGGGACGATCGGCGAGCACGGGCTCGCCATCATGAGCCGCCGGGAGGGGATCGATTTCGGGAGCGATCTCGCGAGCGACACGGCGCCGCTCTCGAATCTCATCGTTCCGCTGCTCGATCGGGTGAAAACGGTGCGCGCGATGCGGGACGCGACGCGGGGGGGGCTCGCCGCGGTCCTCAACGAGATAGCGACCGATTCGGCGGCATGCATACGCCTCGAAGAGGAGGCGATACCGGTCTCGGAAGCGGTGAGGCGCGGCTGCGAGCTGATGGGATACGATCCTCTGCACATCGCGAACGAGGGGAAGTTCGTCGCCGTCGTGGCGGACGAGGACGCGGATGAGGCGCTCGCGTTCATGAGGGCGCATCCGCTCGGTATCGGCGCGGCACGGATCGGCGAGGTCGCCGCGAGCCCGCCGGGAATGGTGATTCTCAAGACCGTCTTCGGCGGCGAGCGCGTGGTCGACATCCCTTATGGCGATCTGCTTCCGAGGATCTGCTAGGGCTTTTCCTGTTGCCCCCTGCGCAGCGGCAGCACGCCGGCCATCTCGCCGATGACGTTCACGAGCTCCGTGTTGGCCGGAACGACGATCTTCGCGTTGTCCTTGAGCGAGAGCTGCACCATCTCCAGCTTCTTGAGCAGCTGGGCGTTTCCGACGAAATACTTGTCCGCGGCGTCGTTCACGAGGCGGATGGCCTCCGCTTCGCCTTGCGCCGCGAGGATCCTCGCCTGCCGGATGCCTTCCGCCTTCTT
>JAFNGP010000209.1 GCA_017885175.1 bacterium | reverse complement strand
CTCTGCGACCGCATCGCGATCATCGACCGCGGGAAAATACTCGCTCAGGGAACGCTCAAGGAGCTCGTGAAGCTCGCCGGCGAGGGAAACATCGTGACCGTGAGCGGCGCGTTCTCGCGCGAAGAGGTCGGCCCGCTCCTCAAGGGAATCGCCGTCGAGCATCTCGAAAGCGGCTCCCTCCGCATGCTGATTCCCGGCCAGGCGGAGCTGAGCGGCGCGCTCGGGAGGATCTTCTCGGCGGGGATTTCGATCGGAGAGGTTTCGATACAGGCACCGAGCCTCGAGGGCGTTTTCATCAAGCTCACGGGGAGGGAGCTGCGCGACTAGCGGCCGTATGAACGCGATACTCCTTATCGTGCGCAACGACATGAAGCGGCGGCTCCGGAACCCCGTCTCAATCATCTGCATGTTTCTTATCCCGCTCGGGCTCACGCTCCTCGTGGGGCTCGTGTTCGGCCGCCACGGGACGGTCGAGCTCTCGCACATCAAGGTGCTTCTCGCCGACGGCGACAAAGGCGTCGCCTCCAATTTTTTCAAACAGGGAATGAAGCAGGGAAAGCTCGCGGAGCTCATCGACATCGTCGAGGTCGACTCCGTCGCCGGACGATCGCTCATGGATCGGGGAAAGGCGTCGGCGCTCATCGAGATTCCGAAGGGGTTCACGGCGGGCATCCTCGACCGGAAGCCCGTGGCGATCGGGCTCGTCAAGAATCCGCAGGAGGCCTTTCTTCCCCTCATCGTCGAGGAGATTACGGAGACGATGGCCGTGATGATCGACGGCACGGCGCGCATCTTCGAGAAGCCGATCGGGGAGGCGCGGGGGATGCTCGCCGGCGGCCGCTGGCCGGAGGCGGCCGAGCTCGCGGGGCTTCTCTCGAGCGCCAAGCCGCGGATCGAGCTCGTCAAGGGATACCTCTCGGATACGCTCATATCGATCGCATCGGAAACCGTTTCGGCGCCCGAGACGAAGTCGAAGCCGGCGCTCAACTTTCTCGCCCTCATCATGCCGGGGAGCATTCTCATCGGGCTCCTCTTCATCAGCGAGATCACGATGCGGGATATTCTGCGNNGGGAAAGATGCTCTCTTCCTTCGCGATCACGTTCGCCGCGTGCGCGCTCCTCATCGCCGTCGGGCGTCTCGGCTTCGGGATAGCCTGGGGATCGCCGCTCAAGCTTCTCGTGCACGTCGTCGGTTCGATTCTCATGTGCGTGGGTCTCATGGCGTTCCTCTACGGGTTCATCAGATCCGAGCGGGTCGCCGACGCCATGCTTCCCGTCGTCATCATCGTCCTCTGCGTATTCGGAGGCGCGATGTTCCCGTACGAAGTCATGAGTCCGGCGATGCAGAAGGCGGCCGTCTATTCTCCCGCGTTCTGGGTCATCGACGGCCTGAAACGGATAGCGATCGAGAAGACGGGCTGGGGCGGCGTCGCGCCGCACCTCGCGATCGTGTACGGTCTCGGCGCGGTCACGAGCTTCGCCGGCGCGGCGAAGCTCCGGGGCAAGCTCGCGGGGAAGGGATGAGCGGCATGGACCGGGGTTCTCTCAGGATCATCGCTCTCATCGCGGCGAACGATTTCAGGCTGACCCTCAAGGCGCGCGGGGTCATCTTCTGGATCTTCGCGATGCCGGTCGTTTTCATGCTCGCCTTCGGCCTCGCCTTCAGGGGGGAGTCCGGCGGAGTCCGGAAGGCGCGACTCACGATCGAGAACGCCGATACGGGGTTCGTTTCGCGCGCGCTCGTCGACGAGCTGCGCCGGGAGCCGCTCAACGTCGTCGACAGCCTGAAGGCGGGGGACAAGGCGATCCGGACCCTCGTCGTTCCGCCCGATTTCACGGAGAAGGTTCTCGCGAGGAGCAAGGTTGCGCTCGTCCTCAGGAAGGAGAGCGACGCCGACGTCCAGGCGAGCGAGGCAGTGAACGCGGCCGTCTTCCGGTCTCTCATGCAGGTCGTGTCCCGTCTCGTCGAGATCGAGGCGGGCGCGCTGGAGGCGGGCTGGAAAGGATTCGCGCTCGCGGGGGACAGCGTCGCGGGGAGTCTCCTCGCGGCCTCCCGGGCGCGGCCCGGCATTCTCGATTCCATCGAGGTCGAATTCGATTCGCTCCGCGCGGCGCCGCCTCTCGTGACGGTGATCTCGAGCGCCGCCGGGAAGATCAGGAAAATCCCTTCGGGATTCCAGTCCTCCGTCCCCGGAAATCTCGTCATGTTCGTGCTCATGACGATGGTTTTCAGCGGCGCCGTCATAACCGTGGAGCGATTCACGGGAGTGCTCAGAAGATACGCGTACACCCCGGCGGGCGCGGGGAGCATCCTTCTCGGCAAGCTCTTCGGGCGGATGCTCGTCGCCTTGATTCAGATCGTGTTTCTGCTCCTCGTCGGAAAATTCGTCTTCCGCATCTCCCTCGGCCAGAGCCCCGGCGCCCTCATCTTCCTCATGACCGTTTTCGCCTTCTCGACGGGCGCGTTCGGCGTCTTTTTCGGTTCCCTGTTCCGGAACCCCGAGCAGGTGTCGGCCGTCTCCATCGTCACGACGCTCGCGATGGCGGCGCTCGGCGGATGCTGGTGGTCGATCGAGCTCGTTCCGCGGGCGTTCAAGGTCGTTTCGTTCGCCTTTCCGACCGGATGGGCGATGGACGGCATTCACAAGCTGATCTCGTTCGGGTACGGAATGGACGCGATCGCGCTCAACGCGGCCGTGCTCGCCGGATTCGGCGTCGCGTTCGTGCTGCTCGCGGCGTGGAAGCTCAGGCTGGCGGATTGAGACCGTTCTCTTATCGTCCGTGTGCGGAGGCGAGCGCCGGAGCGGAAGCGTTCTGCGGTTCGACGGCGGCGAGGCGCGTCGATATATCGGCGAACTCGGCGTCGGCCTCCTTGAAGGCGTCGACGATATCCGGATCGAAATGCCCCCCGCTTTTTTCGAGTATAATTTCGCGCGCGGCGTCGTGCGAGAAGGCTTTCTTGTACGGGCGTTTGGACGTGAGCGCGTCGTACACGTCGGCGAGGGCGACGATCCGCGCGCACAGGGGGATGTCTTCCCCCGCGAGGCCGTGCGGATACCCCGTCCCGTCATAATGCTCATGATGCCAGAACGCGATGTTCCGGGCGATCTCGAGAAACGGGGCTTCCGGGTACTGGGCGAGCGCCTGCCCGAGGGTCTTTCCGCCGATGATCGTGTGCGTTTTCATGGTTTCGAATTCCGCCGCGTCGAGCGGGCCGGGCTTGAGCAGAATCGTGTCCGGGATCCCGACCTTGCCGATGTCGTGGAGTATGCTCGTGAAATAGATGTTCTCGATGTCCTCGTACGAGAGGCTGCCCGCGAATTTCTTCTGCCGCGCGAGGTTGACCGCGAGAATCTTCGAGTATTCCATGATTCGATCGAGGTGCAGGCCGGTCTCCGGGTCTCGCGATTCGGCGAGCTTCGCGAGGGCAAAGACGGCGACTTGATGATACTCTCCCGACAGGATGCGCTCGCCGATTCCGACGCGCAACGCCAGCTCGGTCGGGTCGATCGGTTTTTGAATGATCTCGTCGGCGCCCGCTCTGAGACCCTCGATGATGTCCCCCGTATTGTTGCGCTGCGTCAGCATGATGATGAATACGTATTGGTGAAAGTTGCGGGAACGAATCCAGCGGCAGAGCTCGAGGCCGTTCATTCCAGGCATCATCCAATCGGCGATGACCATGCGAAACGATCTGCCGAACAGGATGGAGGTCGCCTCTTCGCCGTTTCGCGCCGTGACGACCTCATGTCCTCCCTGCGCGAGCGCGCGAGCGATCAGTTCGACGGAGATTTCGTCGTTATCAACGACAAGAATCCTCATGCCGCAAGCTTCCTTTGGCCGCACCGATTGAACGGGCGGCGAGCCTCACGAAGACATTCGGGCCATGATATATTTCGGCGGATGCCGGTGCAGCGGGGGATCGTTGCATAAGGCGTGCCTATCACGTGCCTTTTTAATGGATTAGCTCGCGGCGGCGATTATGGATGGCCGGGCGGGACCCCGCGGGGCCAACCCCCGACTGGAAGCTGTCCGCTTGCTCCCTTCGGGGGTTAGCCCCTATCCTCCCCTAGTGGCGTGGCTGCCATCCCCTCCGATGCTCGGTTTACTCCCTATTTGAAATTCATCACTTATACAGAGCTTTGATCGAGCCCCACGTTTTGCTCTCCACGGCGACGGCACATGAAGTGCACAATCGCAGAATGATATAGTCGACGGCCGTATCGTCTTGAATTTCAATGTCAAGATTTCCGTCAATCATGTAGGCCAACACGGAGGTGCGACCGTATAGATCAACGGGCAGATTGCCGAGATCGAGGATAAGAGTCGCCTCTTCTCCTTCATACCAGCCTGTTTGAGTCAGGATCGCAAGAGTCGTCGTCCATCGAGAGACTTCGCTCTCGCCGTTAAAGAACCCGTCGTTCAGTTCAAGGGTTAATCTATCGTTGCCGGGAATGTCGCCTAGTGAGCGAACGCGAGTCTCGAGCTCGGCCGCAATGATCGGGCACGCCTCCCATTGAAAGGTATGCCCCATCGATTTATTGACCGTCAGATCATCCAGGTACCGCAGCGGAACATTCCATATGGTAGCTATGAACCTGGCCAAATTCGCGTCTCTATAGTCATAGAAGTGGGAACTGCGGATAACTTCACGCCGCCAATGGAGCCGGTTTTCCCCGACGCGAATTTGGCCAGGTTCATAGCTACCATATGGAATGTTCC
>JAFNGP010000208.1 GCA_017885175.1 bacterium | reverse complement strand
GACGATGCGATTGATACTGAGCTGCGGCGCCTTCTCGACGGTCACGGAATCGATCAGCGCGGCGAAATCCGCGGCGAACGGATTCCCGTTCTCGGCGCCCTCCAGATGCAGGGACACGGGAAGCGTCAGGTGCGCGATGGCGGTATCTATGGGCACGTTCTTGAAGAGAAGGTTGATCTCTCCCCCTCTCGCGAGAATATGCTCCGAGACCGGCGAAAGGGTCGTCCGGAAGGTATCGCCATCCGCGTCCCCGAAACTCATGATCACCTTCTCGTGATCGAGAACGAGCGTGGATCGTCTCAACGCGTCGCTCGAAATGCGCGCTTCGAACGAAACGCTCGCCCCGCTGCTCGTTCGAGTAGGCGTGAGGCTCCCGGCGACGTAGCGAGGGTCGGGTCGAAGCTCGAAGGAGACGCTGTCGGCGCTCGACGGGGAATATCGTTCCGCATGGAGCGTCCGTCCGCTGTTGTTCTCCGACGCGAGTATGGCCCCGGAGAGAACGCGCTTGCCGGGGGCGACCGAACCCGTCGTGCGCACGACGAACGGGAGGAGCGCGGTCGATCCGCCATGGAGCGTCCGTCCGCCCCCCGGGATCTCCACGGGATTATCGATCGAGAAACCCGAACCTTCGGGAACCGCGACCCACGTCGAGTCGATCCGGTCGAGAAGGAGCGTGGCGTCCGATTCTCCCGTATTGCGCACTTCCATCTCGATCGTCCAGTCGCGCGCCTGAGCGATCGTCACCGGATCCTGCAGGGGGGTGAAGCCGACGACTTCGAGAGCGGCCTCCGATTGGACGAGCACGTCGCTATAAACACCCGAGGCGCCGCTCGAAACCACGAGAGCCCTCTCGCTGTTGATTTCGGTGGCGCGCACCGTCGATGTGATCCGGCAGAGACCGGGGACGGAGCCCGTCCGGTCTATGCGGTATCTGAGCGTATCGGTCGAGCCCCCCTGGAGCACGACGCCCCCGCCCGCGAGCGCGGCCGGGCTCACGACCAGAAAATCGCCCGAGGTCGAAAAAGCGAGAAACGTGTTCGACTCGTTGAGATTCAGGGTTACGGAGGATTGTCCGGTATTCCTGAGAACGGCATCTATCGTCCAGTCCCGTTTCTGGAAAGCCGTCACGGTGTCCGCCGAGGAGACGATGGCGACGACCGCGAGATTCGCCGGAGTCTGAACGAGATAGCTCCCCTTGCCTCCGAATTCGGTCGTGGCGACGAGAACGGAGCCGCTGTTCATATCCCTGCCCCAGACCGTCGATTCGACGACGATCGTCCCGGTGGTCATCGGAACGCCGGCGTTGTCCTTGAATCGCACGACGATGTTCGTGCCCTCTCCACCGTTCAACACGTCGACGCGGGGATTGAAATTGAGCGCCGTGAGGATGCATTCGGATGTGACTTCCTGCGAACCGGCGTAGAGCCTGACCGCGAGGCTGTCGAGCCGAACCGTCGCGCCGCCGTTGTTGTCGACACGGATCGAGGCGAACCACTCCTTCGCCTGGTCCGCCGTGATGCTGTCGGAAGGGATCACCGTCGTGCTTGCGATCGCGAGCTGCGACGGGCTCTGAACCGTGATCGAATCCGAGGACACCAGGTTCGCCGAGAAAGGAAGCCCGTTTTCGGCGCCCTTCGCGCGCACCGTCGGCCGGTACTTTCCCGTCGGCATGGCGTCCGGAATCGTCACCGCATTGAAGTAGAGCGTTCTCGCGCCCGGCGCGACGGCCGTCCCGCGCGAGCCGTCGAGCTTCGCCGTATAGACCGCCGAACCCGAGGAGAACCTGATCCAGGTCGAATCGGGATTGCATACGACCGCCGCCCCGCCCGTGTTGTTGACTCCCACTTCGAATGCGACGGCGCTCCGCTTGCTCACCGGCGTCGGCGCGATGGAACCCGGACGGTAGGCGAGCTGCGCGGGCTCGACCACGACGATTGCGTCGCCCAGAACGAGCGTTTGGCCGAACGAGCCGCCATTCTCGGTGCCCCTGAGCCGGACGGAAACGGGCCAGCTCCCCGCGTCCATGGCGAGAGGCACGGTCGCGGACGGAAAGACGATATTCGTCACTCTCCCGCCGGGAAGCGCGCCCTCCGCGCCGAGGGCGACCCGCAGCGTATCGGTGCCGTCGGTGAACGAGAGCCATGTGCCGGAGCCGCTGAGAATGACCGCCGCCTGGCCGGCGTTCTTGAGCGACAGGGAGAATCCGTGGCTTTGCCCCTTCGAAACGACTGCGGGGCTCAGCGAACCGGCCACATACTCGATCGAAGCGGCCGACTGCACGAAGATCGGAGCGACGTCCGGATACGCGGATGCGTCCTGGACCTGCGAGCCGTCCACGGAAGCGGTCACGGAAGCGTCGATCGTGTCGGCGCCGAGCGGGGAATTCATGAAGACATACATGCTCCGGCGGTAGTCCCGCTCCGCGCCGGCCGGGAGATTATTCGGAAGGGGCGGATTCCACGCCCCGGTCATGCCGAAGTAACCGTGATCATATAGGGGAACGATCTCATCCACCGAAACGACCGAGCCGCCGCCGTTCTTGATCCGCACGTCGACCTCGAACGTGTCCCCTCTGCTCACGATCGACGGGGTCGTGACCCGCATAATCTCCACGTTGGAAACGGAGACGCTGTTCGAACCGGCGTTGAATTCCACCTGGTACGGCGCGCCGTGGATATCGTTCCCGGCGAGCCTGACGCGCGGCGTATACGCGCCGCCGAGCATGTTCGCGGGAACGCTCGCCGCCTCAAAATCGAGCGTGTC
>JAFNGP010000207.1:1914-2898 GCA_017885175.1 bacterium | reverse complement strand
ATTCGTGACGTCAGGGGAGCCATAAATATGAAGCCTGTTTAGGCGAACCGCATGGGGATGTCAATTGTTTTCGTCCGTTCTCCCGTAGAGCGACCTCTTGCCGGCCGTCCTCTCGAGCTCGAATCCCTCGGGGGCGCTCCCGCCCCTGATCAGAAGGTAATCCATGTCGCGGTACCTGCCGTCGTAGTTCCCGCGCTTCCCGACCCATTCGAGATAGCGAGGGAGCTCGATCGCGTTCGTGTTTCTTCTCACCGGACCGAAACGGAAATCGGCGAGGCTCGCCGTCGCCACGCCCTTCTCCCATACAATATAGTAGCTGGGGAAATGGATGTAGATCGGACGCCCGCGATACGTGTAATCGTTGACGAGCCCGGCGAGCTTCTTCCCGCTCCCCGCGGGCCGCAGGAACGCCCGGTCGAATCCGGCGTTCTCGCGGTTGAATTCGAAGAAGTAGCTCGCCCAGAGGGCGTAATGGAGGACGGCGAGCGCGACGAACGCGGCGGCGGCCGCGCGGGGCAGCCGCGCCGGCGAGCGCGACGCGCCGAAAACGATCAGCGCGAGGAGAAGGAACACCGAGAAACGCTCGTAGAGCACCGCCTGCTGCGGGAGCTCGTTCGGAAGAAAGAGACAGCAGAGCGCAGCCGCGAGGAGAAGGGGAAGAACGCTCGAAGCGCCCCTGCGCCGCGCGAGGAGCGACACGGCCGCGGGAACGGCGACGCCGAGAGAGAACAGCGCCGCGATCGCGTATCCCTTCACCCCCTCGAAGAGATGGTAGTTGTCGAATATGAAAACCGACTTCCGCTTGAAGAATGTTTGGGCGAATGCGGACCGGTAATACTCCTGAAGAAATTGCGGGAGCCCCGGCCCCGTGTAATCGCGCGATTCGCCGCGCCACCAGGCGAACAGGAGTACGGCGAGCGGGAGCGCCGCGGCGAGGCTCGCGGGGAGCGCGCGGAGGGCGCCGCGTCCTCGCGCGGCGAGACG
>JAFNGP010000207.1:366-1773 GCA_017885175.1 bacterium | reverse complement strand
CCGAGCTTCCTGATGACGAGAAGGACGGACAGCGGGAAGAGTGCCGCGTAGAGGGCAAAGAAGACCCTGTTCGCGAGCTCGACCGAGGGAAAGAGCGGGAGGCCGCAGAACCAGAGATGGAACGTGTTCGGTTTCAGGAACGTTTCGACCCGGTAGAATTCGGAGAAGGCGTTCGACGGCTCGCCGGCGTGTCGCGCGATCGTCGCGGCGGCGAGATGATCGGGAAGATCGGTGAAGGGATAGAGCCGCGCCGAAAGAAGGAGCGCGAGGTGCAGCGCGATCAGCCCGAGGAAGAGCGCGCCGAATATTCTCTTTTCGCGGGGCATCTCAGCCATCATCGCGCCTGGTCCGCTCCCGGCTCACGAGATCTCGAGCATCGCGCGGATCGCCCGCCGGGCGCGGTCGGCGACCCCCGGCTCGACGGCGATCACGGGCCCGAGCGACTCGAGCGAATTCACGACCTTCTCGAGGGTGATCTTCTTCATGTTGGGACAGAGCGCGTGCTTCGTGGCCGCGAAGAACTCGCGGTCCGGGAATTTCTTCTGCAGGCGATAGACCATTCCCGTCTCGGTGCCGACGACGAACTCGCGCCCGGCGCTCTTCTCCACGCAGGCGATCATCCCGCCCGTGCCGAGCACGGCGTCGGCGAGGGAGGCGACCGCGGGATTGACCTCGGGATGCACCATGACGAAGGCGGCGGGATGAAGCCTCCGCTGCTCGAGGATATGCTCGGGATGTATCTTCTGGTGCGTGGGGCAATAGCCCTGCCAGAGGATCATCTTTCTCTCGGTCTGCGCGGCCACCCAGCCTCCGAGATATTTGTCGGGGCCGAAGATGATCGGTTGTCCCTCCGGCACCGTCTGAACGACGCGCATCGCGTTCGCCGAGGTGCAGCAGATGTCGGTCTCGGCCTTGACCTCCGCGGTGGAGTTCACGTACGTGACGACGACCGAGCCGGGATGCTTCTTCTTGAGCGCGAGGAGATCCTCCGCGCGCATCATATCGGCCATCGGGCAGCCCGCCGTCGGGTCGGGGAGCAGAATCGTCTTCTCGGGAGAGAGAATGGCCGCGGTCTCGGCCATGAAGTGCACGCCGCAGAAGACGATCACCTTTTCGACCGCCGAGGCGGCGAAACGGCTCAGATCGAGCGAGTCCCCGAGCCTGTCCGCGACGTCCTGGATCTCGGGCGGCTGATAGTTGTGCGCGAGGATAATAGCGCCCCGCTCGGCCTTGAGCGCCAGTATCTTTTCGACGAGCTGTCGTTTCGGCATGAAGCTCCGTGGGGGTCCCGGGCGTCAGGACGGAGGCCCGGACCGTTCGCGTTTCAGGCCTTGCCCGCGCGCGCGACGCCGCAGTGCGGACAGCTCTTGTCCTTGTTCGACACGAGCTTCCCGCACGCGGGGCAGG
>JAFNGP010000207.1:0-228 GCA_017885175.1 bacterium | reverse complement strand
GACTCGTTCGTGATCTTCATCGCCTCGTCGAGCGTTTTCCCCTTCGCCATCTCGCTCACCATGCTCGAGACGGCGATCGCGGCGCCGCACCCGAAGGTCTTGAACTTCACGTCCGCGAGGCGGCCGTTCTCGACCTCTATATAGAAGGTCATCATGTCCCCGCAAACGGGGTTTCCGATCTCGCCGACGCCGTCGGCGTTCGGGATCTCCCCGACGTTCCGGGGATTC
>JAFNGP010000206.1:3669-8842 GCA_017885175.1 bacterium | reverse complement strand
CCCGACCGCAAGATGGGCGAGGAGATCTGCGTGTGGATCCAGCTCAGGGAGGGGGAGTCGTCGACCGAGGAGGAGATCAAGGAGGGGTGCAAGGGACGGATCGCCCACTACAAGATCCCGCGCTACGTGAAGTTCGTGACGGAGTTCCCGATGACCGTCACGGGGAAGATCCAGAAGTTCAAGATGCGCGAGATCTCGATTCGCGAGCTCGGGCTCGAGGACGTGGCGAAGATCAAGATGGCGTAGGAGCACGGATACTCTCGTTCCGAACCCAGTCGCAAAGCCTCCAATGAGTTCGTCGCGAGCGTGTCCGCGCCCTCTGGGCGCGGGTTGCGCTGGCGGAGCTCCCGCCCTTTCATCTCGTTTATCACCGAACAAGGCGTTATCGACAAGATACTCCGGCACGTCGGGTTCAAGCACGCCGACACGCCGCCTCCGCGCTATCATCCTCCGCCCCAGCTCTGCCGGTCACCTCTCGGGTGAGCCGGAAACTCCGCGCACCGGCCGCGCGAGGATCTTGACGCGGAATCGAATTTCCTATGATTCATGCGGTGAATGCGCGCGGCGCGAATGCAGCGGGTGACCGCTGGCGTTCGCGCCGCCGCTGTCCGGCGTATCAGGAAGCTCTCTTTTCCTTGACAGGAAGAATGAAGCAGAAGGTCGAGCCTTTGCCGAATTCCGATTCCGCCCAGATTTTGCCCCGGTGCTTGTCGATGATGCTCTTGGAAATCGCCAGGCCCAGACCCGTGGCGCCGGACGTCTTATCCGCGGATTCTTCCAACTGCTCGAACGGCCGGAAGAGTCTTTCCATGTCCTCTTCCTTGATCCCCGCCCCGGTATCTTTAACGCAGACCCGGATGATATTTTCCCCGCGGCTCGAGGCGATGACGATACCGCCCTTCTCCGTAAATTTGATCGCGTTGTTCACCAGGTTCATCAGCACCTGAACGATTCTGTCGCGGTCGCATCTCACCTTCGGCAGGCCTTCCTCGAGCTGAAGGGTCAGCTCCAGGTTCTTCTTGTCCGCCAGCGGCGCCATGGTGCTATGAACCTCGGCGGCCAATTCGTTGATGTCGTTCTCTTGAATATTCGATTCCATTTTCCGCGCTTCGGATTTCTGAATATCCAGGACGTCGTTGATCAACCTGTTGAGCCTGTCCACGTTTCTCTTGGCCAGGCTCAGGAATTCTTTCTGGTCCCCGTTGATGGCCCCCGCCATGCCGTCCAGAACGATGCTGATCCCCTGTTTGATGGCGGTCAGAGGCGTTCTGAGCTCATGGGAAACAGCCGAGGCAAAATCCGATTTCGCTTTCGCGGTCTCCGCGAGCGTCCCCTCCGCGCGCTTGCGCTCGGTGATATCCTTGGCTACCCAGACCGCTCCCAGATACTTATGGCAATGCTCGCCTCTTTGCATGAATAGGCGGCAGCCGTCCTTCGGCAATCCGTCCGGACAAGCTATCTTCTTGAATACCCCCCCGCTTATGATGACGGGAATCAATCGCGCGTCCTTGGCTTTGTAGCTCGTCTCGTAGTTCCGGAAGGTTCCCCCATTGAGAGATTTCAGGATTCCCTCGCTTCCGAAGGGGATTCTCTCCTCCGGAATGAGGACCCCTATGTCCTTTCCGATCAAATCCTCTTCTTTATAGCCCAGAAGGGCGTATGTCGCCGCATTGACGGTGATGATCTTCTCCTCGGGATCGATGACGATCAGGCTATCGGCCATGCTTGCCATGATACAATCGAGATAATCCTTCGAGACGGTGGTCTTGCGGAAATTCACAACCATGTCGTCGAACGCCCGCGACAGCTGCCCGATCTCGTCCCTCGTTTCGGTGCGTATCGCAAAGTCCCAGTTTCCGTTTTCGATCATCTCGACGCCACTATGCAGCTCGTGAATGGGCTGGGAAATGGACTTGGCTATCGAAAGGGCCGTCATGATCGAGGAGCAAACGATCGCCAGGACCATAATGATCAACTGAGTTCTGAGCCGGGCGATCGGTTTCAACGCCTCTTGGAAGTCGAGCTTCGCTACCAGCCCCCATCCGGTCGACGGAATCGGTTGCCAGCTGGAAAGGACTCGCACGCCGCGGTAGTCGACGCTCAGCCCCGAGCCGTTTTCTCCCGACGTCGCCTTCTGGGCCGGCAGGCCCTCGTTCGAGCCGATTCGTACCTTCTTCTTCAGCAAGGTGCCCGGAGCGTATTTCAAAGGACTGATGAATAGAATCGTGTCGCCCGATATTCTTTGGGCGAGCAGGACCTCCAAGGTGCGCGTGGTGAAAGGAACGCTTGCCAGAATTTCGTAGATCGGGCGCATGTCCAATTCGAGCCGGATCAGCCCGAGGGCCGTGCCGTTTCCTCCATTCATTGGGGCCGCCAGAAACATGGCGTAGGTGCGATCTTGACAGGCGGTTTCGTGAATGTCGCCGATGTATACGCCGGCTTGCGCCTGCCGGGAGACGGCGTCTCTGTTCTGTATGAGGGCGCCTACGTCGAGCTTGCGGTCCGGAGCATAGGCGTAGATGATTCTGCCTTCCGTGCTCGTAAGCACGATGTCGACGTACTTGAGAATGTGCTGAATCTCCGCAAGCTGGAGATCGACCGCTTTCTCGGCATCTCTATAGGCAGGGCTCGACCGGTCCTTGTAGAATCGATTCAGCGCGGGAAGGGCTTTCCTGACCACGTCAAGGTGCCCCATGATGAACAGGTCGTTGTTCCTTTCGGAAAGATATTCCTCGATTCGTATCCTCGTCCCGTCGGCAGCCGAAGCGAGGTTGGAAAGGATCGCTCTTTCCAGCAGATCCCGGGCGCTGTAGAACAAGGCATAGCTCACGAACGTCGCCGGTATGAAGCTGATAGCCAGCAGTACGATGAGCAATTTGCGCTGGATGTGCATGCGTTACCTGCCTCTTCCCGCCAGGACCATCCCTGTCCCGGATAGTATAAAAAGCATCGCGGCGTGTATCGGCAAGGCGTCGAACTTGCCCGGAACCGCGAAATAGAGCCAGGAGCGATCGATCCCATAGCCCAGAATCGCCAGCGCTCCGATGGCGGCTACCGTCGCTCCGAAGACGACCGGCGCCCTGTGCAAGCTCCGGATATTCATGGTCGTCAGAAATCCCGAAAGGGCCAGCAGAATAAAACCTATCATCGTGCCGAGGGACGGCATTCCCCAATCGGCGATTGCGGGGCCCGGCGCCGAAAATCTCATCAGCATCTCATTGCTGTCGATACGTGCGCTGATTACCGCGGAAGCGAGCAGGCTCGCCATGAGAAGGAGAAGCATCATGCTCAGTATGGGAATGGCGATGATGGCGAGCTGGCTCTCTTTCTTCCTGAAGCGAGCGATAAAGCTCAGCGTGATACCGTAAAGAAAGAACGAAAGCGCCGTAAAGAGCTTCATCGATTCCCAGCCGGGCCGAATGCTCTTCACCGCCTCGATATCGAGGAGCCAGCCCGCCATGGCAAGCGCCCCGCCCAATGAGACAAGCATTCCGATCGCCTCCGAGATATTTCTCTTCTTCATTCGAGTTCCTTTCCGGCCATCGGCGGCCAACAGCGGAAGTTCTCTTCGCAACGGCGATGCCATAAATGCCCCATTCCGCGGCGGGCGGGTCGATCATCTTCGACGGCGGCCCCCACGCTTGTCGCGAACCTTTCGGTCTCGAGTCGATCGATCGGGGCCGCTCCTCAAGCGTCTGGCACGGAGCGCGCGCTTTTCCGGGCGGCCCGGTTTCGATCCCCCGCCCGCGAGTCTTTGCCGTTTCGATATCTACGGCTTCGATGCGCTCGACCACGGCGGCGAAGCGAGGCCCACGTTCGATGAATTGGTGCGAAAACCCCCGGGACCGGATGCGAGAGGCGCGCTCAGAACGGCGCGTAGCGTTCCTAACCGCGTTCCTTCATGCGAGAAACACGGGTTGCGGCTCCGCCGGGGTTTCCGTGGAAGCATGAAAGCCGTTCCCAGATTCTTTCATCAGGTTGAAATCCACGGTTCGTTCGGGCACGAGGATGCCGGGATGCAATCCGGCGGCACGGCCCTAAAAAAGCCGAGAAATTCCGACGATGGCCGAACCCAAGCTCGATTTGTGAAGGCAGTCCGGCGATTCGACCTGACGATATTTCGTGCAAATCGCTGAAAAAATTGCCATAGGAATAAGGTATTACACCTAGTAGTTCTCGCCGACAGGGAATCGAGGAGAACACGATGCAGGTGGGCCGCGCCGCGATTCGAATACAATCGATCATGAAGACCTCGGGCATCCTTCTATCGATGCTCGTCTTATTTCCGCGCGCCCCCGGCGTTCAGGGCACGGAGCTCACCCTCGAGGACGTCGCCAAGATCAAGATGGCGTGAAGTGGCACTGACACGCTCGCTCCGAACTCAGTCGCAGAGCCTCCAATAGGATGGACAGAGAGAGAAAAGCGCCTGACAAGGACAAGGAACCCGAGAAAGAATTGAAGACGACGGGTTGAGAATTCTAAACCGCCACTTTAGAAAACTCAAAGATGTTTCGGGCTGCGCGAGTTGTGGCGCCGGGGTCCCCGGCCGAGCACATGTAGCGGGTGACGCTGATGGGGTCCCCGCGTGGCGCGCAGCTCGCGGTGCGAGCGAGCACGCGGGGGGGTAGAATCAGCGGCAGGACCCGCGTATCACCGCCCGAGCTCGATCCCGAGCGCCTCGGCGGTCCGCACGAACTGCCCCTTCGGATCGACCCGCTTGATCCCGTGGATCGCCGCCGTGATCGGGACCGATTCGATCCGCCGCCCCTTGAGACACACCATGTGGCCGAACTTTCCCGCGGCGATGAGATGCACGACCTCGACGCCGAAGCGCGTCGCGAGGATCCGGTCGAAGGTCGTCGGCATGCCTCCCCGCTGCAGGTGCCCGAGCACGGCGACGCGTGTCTCGAGGCTCGTGCAGAGAGAGATCTTGTCCGCGACCCATTTTCCGATCCCGCCGAGACGCCCGGGGGTGCCGTCCGCGCCGGGCTGCTTCTCGTAGATCTTCTCGCCGCTCGCGGGGCTCGCCCCCTCGGCCACGACGACGATGCTGAAGCGGCTTCCCGTCCGCTTGCGCTTCTCGATGTGATCGCAGATTTTTCCGAGGTCGAAGGGAATCTCGGGAATGAGGATCACGTCGGCGCCTCCCGCGATCCCCGCCTCGAGGGCGATC
>JAFNGP010000206.1:0-3632 GCA_017885175.1 bacterium | reverse complement strand
GCGTCGGTCGCCGTGTTGACGGCGCTGTTGAATCCGAAGGTCACGTCCGTCGCCTCGAGATCGTTGTCTATGGTCTTGGGCACGCCGACGACCTTCACGCCCTTTTCGAAGAGCGCCTGCGTTATCTTCATTGTGCCGTCGCCGCCGACGGCGACCAGGCAATCCACCCCCATCTTCTTTATATTCCGCACGATCTCGCCCGTGACGTCCTTGAAGATCGTCATGCCGTTTTCCTGCACCGGGTAGTGGAGCGGGTTTCCTCTGTTCGAAGTGCCGAGGATCGTCCCCCCGCGCGCCTGTATGCCCCGCACGTCGTGAGAGTAGAGCCTTCGATTGGCGTCGGTCTTGAGGAGGCCGTCGAATCCGTCCTGGATGCCGAGCACCTCCCATCGATTTTCCAGTATCGCCGTACGCACGACTCCGCGGATGACGGCGTTGAGCCCCGGACAATCTCCGCCCCCCGTGAGTATCGCGATGCGTTCGATCCGCTCGACGCCGGACGACGCCGGGCGTTTCTTTTCTCCACTTGTCTTCCGCTTTGCATTCGCCATGGAAATGAGTCCTTTCGGGAAATGTCGTCGTTCTGTAAAATCCCCGTCGTCCATGATATTCACAACAGGGCGGTCATGGTAAGCAAAAAGAGAGGGTAGAATGAAACGGGGATTCCGATTAATGGCGCGGTTGCTCGCGGCGGGGTCGACGATCCTCGCGCTCGCCGCCTGCTCGAAGCACTCCGGCGCCGACGGCCGTTCGGCTCCCGCCATGAGCGAGCGGCAGCGCGATAGCGCGATCGCGAAGTCGCGGCTCCCCGGCGCGGGGACGGTCGGAAAGGCGCTCGCCGCTTCCGACACGGCCTCCGCGCGGGCCGCCCGCGTCGATTCGCTGCTTCGCTGAACGGGGAACGACGGCGCAACGCAAACGCAATCAAACGGTTGCGGGCGGCTCCGGCGACGCCCTGTTTGCTTCCCGCGCCGCAATGATTTCTTGACGCCATACGGAGAATCTGCTATTTTTCGCTTTCAAAAAACACACCTGAGCAGTACATTACACGGAAATCAGGAATCGCATAGCTGCTTTAGCATATTGGCGAAAGGAGGTGTACATAGCATGAGGACTATTATTATTCTGTGCCTGGCTCTCGTGATAGCGCTCTCTTTCGGTTGTTCGAAGAAGAAAGAGGAGGCGCCGAAGACCGAAGCGGTCCAGGAGGAAGTGAGCAAGGCCGGCGCGACGAGCCCGACCTTCGATATGGTGAGCAAGGAGGAGGTCGATATCACGACATCTCCTTACTCGTACGAGTACAATGGTGTGATCTATTATTTCGCGACCGCCGAGAACATGGAAGCGTTCAAGGCCGATCCGGCGAAGTATATCACTCCGGCCGAGGCTCCGGCCGAGGCTCCGGCCACCACGCCCCAGGGCCAGTAACGGTCTGAAGGCTCGGTGCCGATCCGGACGACGCGATCCGCCTTGCATTATGCAAGAGGATTGCAGATAGAGAGACAAAGCCCCCACCCGGGGGCTTTTTTTATGGGCGCCCGATGCCCGCCTGTTCCTCATTATTCCCTCTTCGTTCCCGTCTTTTCGCGGCGGCCGCAACTCATTACAGAATTGCTCGTTGAGCGCCGCTGAGACCTTGGTCCCATTCGCGCGTCCGCTCAGGGCTGCCCGGTCCGGGGACTTTGGTCCCATGCCTTGGAACACCCCTTGCCCCACGCATGGCTCGAGAAAGAATTTCTGCGCGTTCTCCCTCCGCCGTCTCCTCGACGGCGGCGTGCCGAGAACGCTCGCGTTTCTTTAACGGGTCCTACCAGGAGGGACTGCTTGAAACGTCGCGCACCGGCAACAAAACACTCTTGGAGGAATGACAAAGGAGGGATCGGCAGATGAGAACGAGCCTCACTCTCGCGGTTCTTCTCGTGATCCTCGTCGCGGTCTCCGCTTCCGCGTTCGGCGGCCCGAACCTCGCCGGAACGATGGAAGCCCGCAAGATCGTCATGGGAAACGAGAACCGGGAAATCGCGGTATCCGCGGACAAGGTGAAGCCCCAGGACAAGATCGAGTACACGCTGCGTTACCGGAACGTCGGCGACGCGTCGGCGTCCGGCGTGAGCCTCGTCGGCCCGATACCGGCCGGCACCGTGTATCTCGACAGGACGGCGACGGAGAAGGACGCGATGCGTCCGCTCTTCAGCATCGACGGAGGAACGAGCTTCCACGCGGCGCCCGTCACGTACGTCGTCAAGAACGACAACGGGATCGAGGAGCGCAAGGTCGCGACGAGCGATATGTACACGCACGTCATGTGGAACGTCGCGAGCGTTCTCGACGCCGGCAAGGAAGTGGCGGTCTCCTACCGCGTGCAGGTGAAGTGAGCGGCTCGAAACGATAGATGGCGATCCAGGGCATGGACTCCACGAAGGATGGTGGTCTCAGATGAGCAAGACACGTTTCACGGTTTTCACGGCTGCCCTCGCGCTCGCCGTGCTCTTCGTCTGCGCAGCGGCGCAGGCGCAGACGCCGGCCGGCACGACGATCCGTAACCAGGCTTCGGCCCGGTTCCAGGATCTCTCGGGCAACTCGTACACCGCGACCTCGAACGAGGTCACGACGATCGTTCTGCCCGTGTTCGGCGTTTCGATCCTTCCGGACGATTCGGGGGAGACGCCTCCGCTCGCTCCGGCGATGCTCCAGAATGCGATTCCCGGACAAACGATCTATTACAGCTATAACCTGACGAATACGGGTAACGACGCCGATACCTATGCGTTGCTGCCGCTCCTCGACGCCGCGAACACGACGATGACCCTCGGCCTCGGGAGCATCACGATCTACAACGACGTGAACGGCAACGGCGTGCTGGACGGCGGCGAGCCCGTCATCTCTTCCGGTGGGGCGCCGGGGAACCTCGGTCCAATCGCTGCCGGTGCGACAGTGAACATCCTGGTCTCCTACCAGGTTCCCCCGGCCGCCCTCGCCGGCGAAGTGGCTTACGTCGGCGTTCAGGCGACCTCCGCCGGAGATCCGGCCCGTATCGACACGCGCAACTATCATTTGACGACCGTCGTGAGCGACGCCTCGCTCACCGCGACGATGTCGGGACTTCCGGCGAACGTCGATCCGGGCAACGTGATCACTTACGCGATCAACGGCTCCAACGTGGGCACCCAGGTGGCGCACGGCGTGACCGTCGCCTCCGTCGGCCTCACGGGCGTCTTCATGTACGACGTGCTTCCGACCGATCCGACGACGGGTCTTCCGCTCGCTCTCACCGGCACCCCCTCGGGCTCGCCGGCGGGCGGAACGGTCCTGTACCTGCCCACGGGAAGCGTCATGGTCGGCTCTCCCGAGACATGGGCGTGGCAGGCCGTAGCGGGCGCCGGCGATCGCGCCGTCGCGTACGTCACGAGCGGCGACCTCGCCGTCGGACAGTTCTACAACTTCACCTACGATCTCGTCGTGCCGTCGACGATGCGCGCGGGCATCATCAATAACAGCGGCGCCGTCGCGTACGTGGACAACAACCCCGGCACGCCCAATCCGACGATCGTCACGACGAACAACACGCAGATCACCGTGAATGCGATCGCGAACGTGCTCGTCGGCCCGGCGGGTCAGCCCGCCGCCGGCCC
>JAFNGP010000205.1 GCA_017885175.1 bacterium | reverse complement strand
CGCTCGAGCCCCTTATGGTACTGAATACAGAAATGCTCCGTCGTGATCGTCAACCAGGCGATCTCCGATTGATTCCACGCGATCGATCGCGACGGAACGAGCGCGAGCCAGAGGATCGCGCTGTATTCAGTACCATAAGGGGCTCGAGCGATACGCGGAGCATGCGGCCGCCATAGCCGAGAGCATGTACGGGCCGGTCACCGAAATGTACGGGTACAAGCCGGACGGGAAGATATATTTGAATCTTTCGGACGTGGAGGACGAGTCGCAGGGCACGACCTATTACTATCTCAATCGTATCGATATCACCGCCACGCCGTACGATTTTCTGTTCCGGGGCTCGGCCGCATGGATCGAGAACGTCATCGCGCACGAGTTCACTCACATGGTGTCGGTTCAGAGCTCGTTCAAGTATTCGCGCAGGATCCCGTCGCTCTATTTTCAGGCCGTGAATTTCGAAAAGGAAAAGAGGCCCGACGTCATATACGGGTATCCCAATCTCCAGATGTCCCTGCCTATTCCGGGAGAGATTCTTCCCTCATGGTTCGCCGAAGGAATGGCGCAGTACCAATGCTCCGACGCGTTCCACGACATGTGGGATTCCCACCGCGATATGCTGCTCAGAACCGCCTTCGAGAGCGGTACTCTTCTCACGATCGACGAGATGGGCGTTTTCGGGAAGACAAGCCGCTTTTCCGAGATGGTCTACAATCAGGGATTCTCGCTCGCCGGTTTCGTGGCCCGTCGGTTCGGCGTCGATAAGCTGCGGGAGCTCGCGGTCGGGTTTTCCTCGCTCAGGACGTGGAGTCTCCGCGGAGCGTGCGAACGGGTGCTCGGACTGAGCGACGACGAGCTCTACCGGCTGTGGATGGAGGATCTCTCCGCGAAATACGGCCCCGTGATCTCGCGCGTCGGGGAGCGGGAAGTGGACGGAGAGAAGATCGCCGGGAAGGGCTTTATGAACCACTTTCCCGTGCCGGGAAGAGACCCGCAGGAATGCTTCTTCGTTTCCAACGTGGGGCGGGACTATTCGGATCTCGATCTCGTGAGGAAAGACGGCGCGGGGAAGGAAAAGACGGTCGTTTCGAATGTGAGCTCGCGATTCGGCATCTCGCCCGATGGCGCCCGAATCTGCTTCTCGAGAAAAACGCGCTCGAACGATCACGGCTATCTGCGAAACGATCTGTTTCTCCATTCCCTGGAATCGGGCAAGGGAAAGAGGCTAACCCGCGGATTGCGCGCGTCGAATCCGTCGTGGTCCCCGGACGGCAAAAGCGTCGCCTGCGTGGTTACGGGAGAAGGGGCGCAGCGAATCGCCGTCGTCGACGCCGCGAAGGGAAGTCATGCGTTCGTGACTCCGCCCGCGAACGAGCGGGAGTATATGGGACTTTCGTGGGGAGCGGGGGGCATTCTCGCGACGCGCTTCGAGGGGAAGAGCAGGGACATCGTTCTCGTGGATCCCGCGAGCGGAGTCGAAACGGAGATCGTCGCGACGGACGCCGACGAGCGCGATCCGCGCTGGAGCGCCGACGGCGCCGGCTTTTTCTACGCGAGCGACCGGACGGGGATCTTCAACATCTACTATCATCCCATGGACGGATCGGGCGAGCTTATGGTGACGAATTGCATAGGCGGAGCGTTCGCTCCGGCATCCGCCGGGCAGGATCTTCTCTATTCCGGCTACGGCGCCGGGGGATTCGAGATCCGCGGAATCGGCAATTGGAGAGCGGGCGCGGTCCCGGTCGATCCGATGCTCGACGACGGACGTCTCGCCGCGCAGCGGATGTCGATCGCGGCTTCTGCGAAGGCCTGGATCGCGGATACGAGCGCGGCCGGCACTATCGGGGGCGCCGGCGTTCGGGCGGCGGCGCCCGGGAAGAAATTCGGCATCGAATATACGAAGACGTTTGTGTATCCGCGGTTCATGATCTTTCAGGGAAAGCCGCGCGTCGGAGTTTTCATGGATACGGGGGACTATCTGGGGAGGCAGAGCGTATTCGCCGGTGGATCGGTCGCGGCGAACGGCGAGTTCGATCTCAATCTCGCCGTGGAGACGAAGCAGTTCAAGCCGACCTTCGGCTTCGAGGTCTACCGGAGCCGCACGCGGTACGGCTATCAGGATTCGCTTGAATTTGACCCCAAGAACCCGGGCGTCAAGAGCAAGAGCGATTTGAAGGTGCGCTACGATCTCTGGGACGCGTTCTTCACGGTGAAGATGGAGCTCAGGCCAACCACCCCCTTCAGCAGAAATGAAGCGGTGCTGCAATACAATCACGGCGAGTACGGCGTCAATATCGAGATCTTCGAGCTCGCCGGGCAACGGATATTCAAGGGGGAGATCGGCTGGAACTACTACATCGCGGACGAGCTGTCGCTTCTGTGGCATTACAAGAGCGTTCGCGAGGAGGTGGACGGCGATATCAATCCGAGAAGCGGCAGGGTCTTCGACCTCGAGATTACGAAGGCGTTCGACAAGCTCCACTCGGGAGAGTTCGCGAGCGGCCTCTTCAGGCCGATTTACGACAAGGATTATTTCGGCCGGTACACCTTTCTCTACGAGGAATTCATTCCGCTTCCGCTCGGACGGCATGCGCTCTCGCTGCAGGCGCGGGGGGGAGCGATCGACAAGAGCTCGATAAACGATTTCTTCTATCTCTATCTCGGGGGCCGGGACGGGCTCCGCGGATATTCATACTACAGTTTGGGCGGGACGAGAATGGCCCTCGGGCGGCTGACCTACCGATTCCCGGTCTGGCGGAATATCGACAGGCGGGCGTCCGTTCTCTATTTTGGCTCTCTCTACGCGGGCCTCTTCGCCGAGGCCGGCAAGGCATGGACCTCGGACGAGCTCGATCTGAACGGGAATCAGAAGGACGTCGGATTCGATCTGCGTCTGAAGGGATTCACCTTTTACAGCTATCCGGTGGCCGCGTCGTTCGAGGCGGCGTACAGTCTCAACGACGTGACCTATACCGCGCCCTTCACGGGCGAAATGACGATCTACGAAAAGAACGACTGGAAGTTCTACGGAAGCGTCCTGTTCAGTTTCTGACGCGGGAGCAGCGGGGATCGGGATGAAGGTAACACTTGCGGGATTCAACGCGGAAGCGGCGCTTCTCGACGAGATGCGGAAGCGTTTCGGGGAAGCGGTTACTCCCGAGGTCATCTCCGCGGCATACGCCCGGATCAGCCGGGATCCGAGGAACGTCTCGGCCCTTCGGGAAGAGGCTCGCGGCGCCGTGGAAAAGGCGCGGAGGTCGAACGAGCGGATCGTGTTCGGGCTCGGGCACGCCTCGGTGGCCGAGCACGCCGTCGTCAATCTCGATCTCACGGGATTGTCAAGGCTCGCCGTCGAGGAGCTCGAGCGTTTCCGCCTCGCCTCGTATACGGAGAAATCGCAGCGCTATATCCGTCTCGCGCGCGACGTCGTCGTGCCTCCGGAAATCAAGGAAGCCCGGCTCGAGCGGGAGTTCCGCTCTCTTGTCGGCGGCCTTCACGATTCGTATGAGGCCGCGTACCGGAGCATAGCGGCTTCCGGCGAGGATCCCGGGCCGGCCAAGGAGGACGCCCGCTACCTGATGCCGCTTGCGACCGCGACGCAGCTCGGCATGACGGTGAACGCGCGCGAGCTCGAATACGTGATACGGCGCCTCGCGGGGCATCCGCTGCGGGAACTCCGTGAGCTATCCGGCAAGATGTTCAAGGCGACGAGAGGGCTGATCCCGTCCCTCATTCGGTACGCCGAACCGGGGCCGCATTATCGCGAGATGCCCGATGCGATGCGGGAGATAGCCGCGATGGTGCCGCGCCGGGCGGCGAAGCTGAAGACGGGCGAGGACCCCGTGCGTCTGGTCGACGTCACTCCGGATGCGGACGCGCGGCTCGCGGCGAGCATCATATTCTCCGCCCGCGGCGTTTCGATGCGGGAGGCCGTCTCCGCCGCGACGCGTCTCGGTCCGAAGGGGAGAACGCGGCTGATCGTCGCGTCCTTGAAGCGTCTCGGGCGGCACGACGCGGTCTGGCGGGAGTTCGAAACGGTGCAGTTCGCCTTCGAAATAGTTCTGTCCGCATCCTGCTACGCGCAGCTCAAGCGGCACCGGATCGCGACGCTGCTGCCTCAGCCGTACGATCCGGGGCTCGGCCTCTCGATCCCCGAAACATTCGTCAGGGCGAAGAGGGTAGCGCTCCTGCGCGACGCCGCCCGGCGCGCCGAGCGTTTCTACGGTTCGCATGCGCGGAAGCTCGGCCGGGCCGCGGAGTACGCATTGCTGAACGCGCACCGGAGGCGCGTGCTTTTTTGCCTCAATCTGCGGGAGCTCTACCATTTCTCGCGGCTGAGGAGCGACATGACCGCGCAGCGGGAGATCCGCATGATATCGGATGAGATGTGCCGTATCGCCGCCGAAGCGGTTCCATCCGGGACGCTGCTCCTGGGGGGAA
>JAFNGP010000204.1:2365-2547 GCA_017885175.1 bacterium | reverse complement strand
TCGCCCGAGGTGATGTAGCCGACGAGATCGACGAAGAAATGCTTCCCGTCGTGCATCGCGTAGAATGAACGGGCGCGCGCCGCGTCGAACGCGAACTGTTTCATCCTGACGATGCGGAACCGGTTCTTGACGAGTAGATCGATGATCTCCCCCTGCCTCCCGGATCTCACCGCTTCGGGCTT
>JAFNGP010000204.1:0-2300 GCA_017885175.1 bacterium | reverse complement strand
CTGCCCCGCGATGAACGCTGCGACCTTCTTCGGATAGCCCCGCGCGATCATGGCGGCCGCCTCCTCCTCGTCGCTCCCGCCGATCTCCCCGATCAGGACGACGCACTCGGTCTCCTCGTCTTCCGCGAAAAGCTCGAGGGCGTCGAGGATGTTCGTGCCGACGATCGGATCGCCGCCGATGCCGAGACAGGACGACTGGCCGAACCCGCTCTTCGTCAGATGATGGACGACCTCGTACGTAAGCGTTCCGCTCCGCGAAACGACGCCGACCGCGCCCCGCGCGTGGATCGCCCCCGGCATGATCCCGACCTTGCATTTCCCCGGCGATATGATTCCCGGGCAGTTCGGCCCGATGAGCCGCGCTCCGCGCTCGCGGAGGTACGGAAGGACCCGCACCATGTCGAGGACCGGCACGCCCTCGGTGATGCAGACGACGAGCTTGACGCCGGCGTCCGCCGCTTCGCAGATCGCATCCGTCGCGAACGCCGCCGGCACGTAGATGACGCTCGTGTCGGCCCGCGTCTCGGCCACCGCCTCGGCCATCGTGTCGAAGATGGGGACGCCGCCGTCGGTCTTCTGCCCGCCCTTGCCGGGCGTGACCCCGCCCACGACCTTCGTCCCGTAAGCGATCATCTGGCTCGCGTGGAACGCTCCGTCCCGGCCCGTTATTCCCTGTACGATCACGCGGGTTTTCTCGTTGACGAGAATGCTCAAGTCCTCCTCCTTATCTAATATGCCGTCCCGTGCCGATCATTCGATTATCGTTTCGCGGCCGCGATCGCCTTCGCGACCCCTTCCTCCATCGTGGCGGCCGCGATGAGCGGCGTGCCGCTGAGGATCTCCCGCGCCCTGTCCTCGTTCGTCCCGATGAGCCGGACGACGAGCGGAACGTCGCCGCCGAGCTGCTTTCTCGCCTCGATGAGTCCCAGGGCGACGTCGTCGCAGCGGGTGATGCCGCCGAATATATTGATGAGAATCGATTTCACGTTCCCGTCCCGCAGGATGATCCGCATCGCCGTGAGCACCTTATCCGGGCTCGACGAGCCGCCGATATCGAGAAAATTGGCCGGCTCGCCCCCGAAATGCTTGATCATGTCCATCGTCGCCATCGCGAGCCCGGCGCCGTTGACGATGCAGCCGATGTTCCCGTCGAGTTTCACGAACGAGAGCCCCGCCTCGCGGGCCTCGACCTCGCCGCGATCCTCCGACGATTCGTCCCGCAGCGCGGCGACCTCCTTCTGCCGGTAGAGCCCGCTGTCGTCGATATTGATCTTCGCGTCGATCGCCCAGACCTCCCCGGCGGGAGTCACGACGAGCGGATTGATCTCGGCGAGGGAGGCGTCGACCGCCATGAACGCACGGTAGAGAGAGGCGAGAATGGGACCGATCTTCTTCGCGATCTCTTTATCGCCGCTCAGCGCGGCGGTCATCTGCCGCATCTGGAACGGCAGAATACCCCATGCCGGATCGATGACGACCTTGAGAATCTTCTCGGGAGCCGTCCGCGCGACCTCTTCGATATCGATGCCGCCGGCCGGCGACACCATCATGAGCGGCTTGCGGCTCCGCCGGTCGATCACCATCCCGACATAGAGCTCGCTCGCGATGTCGACGGCGCGCGCGACCAGAACCTTTTCTACCTTTATTCCCTTGATATCCATGCCGATGATGGCTTTCGCTTTCGCGCCTGCTTCATCGGGAGTCGAGGCGAGCTTGACCCCTCCCGCCTTTCCCCTGCCCCCGACGAGAACCTGCGCCTTGACGACGACGGGGCAGCCGATCTCCTCC
Source organism: bacterium (assembly GCA_017885175.1). Taxonomy (GTDB): domain Bacteria; phylum Krumholzibacteriota; class Krumholzibacteriia; order Krumholzibacteriales; family Krumholzibacteriaceae; genus SSS58A. Next base: position 512 of record JAFNGP010000204.1, on the reverse strand, counting down.
GCCGCCTTCCGGGCATCCCCGGCGTTCAGCACGAGGCGGCTCGGTGGAACCGGTAGACCGAATTTCGCAAACAGCGCGCGGGCATCCGCTTCATGGATCTTCAAGACAGACCTCCGTTAATTAACTATATAACAAGCGATTATAACAATAATCTAAAGTATCGCTTTATACCTTGATATACTTTCCTATCACGTCTTTCAGGTCGGGATGCCCGATCTCCTGGAGGTCATACATGACCCTGAGGGCCGGCTGAGGGATCTTGACGTATCGCTGAAGATCTATCGGAGTTCCGATGATGACGAGGTCGCAGGGGACCCGGGAAATCGTCTTCTGGAGATCCTTTACCTGTTCCGGGCCATACCCCATCGCCGGGAGCAGCGGACCTATGTCCGGATATTTCACGAAGGTCTTCGCGATCGTGCCGGTCACGTACGGCCTCGGATCGACGATCTCCTTCGCGTGGAATTTCCGGGCCGCCATGATCGCTGCGCCGTACTTCATGCCGCCGTGCG
>JAFNGP010000203.1 GCA_017885175.1 bacterium | reverse complement strand
AGGCGGGGGACGCGCCTCGCTTCAACCATATGGGATCGTCCGAACCGACGGGCGAGATCATGAAGGACGGCGGCGAGGTAGCGCTCGAGGAGGGCTTTGCGCCCGAGGTCGTCCGCGCCCTGATGGAAAAGGGCCACCGGATCGTGAAGGACGCGGGCGGTTTCGGCGGCTATCAAGGCATCTGGTGGGACTGGAAGAGCGACGTGCTCGTCGGCGGCTCGGAATCCCGCAAGGACGGCTGCGCGATGGGGTACTGACGCGTCGGGGGGTCAGCGCGGCGCGAGGAGCACGGATCTGCTTCGAGGGATTCTTGGAGAATCGACGATCTCGAAGCCGATCTGCCGGGCAGTGTCGATTGTGTCGGCGTAGGCGCGCGCGGAGACGTGAAACTTCGGCTCGACGACGAGGAGCTTCCCCCCGGGAGCGATGGTGGATCTCACGAGCGTGAAGAACGCTCGGGCGTCGGGCACCTCGTGCACCATGTAGAAGGCGAGCGCGAAGTCGATCTTCCCCGCGAGATCTCCCGCCCACGAGCCGTTGTTCCCCACGAGGCGCGTTTCGATACGATGGAGGAGCCCCGCCTTCGCCGCGCGCTTTTCCACCTGCGCGAGCATGTGGACCTGGACGTCCGCCGCGATGACCCTCCCCGTCGGTCCGGCGAACCGCGCGAGGTCGAGGGTGAAGGTCGCCATGCCGGGTCCCAGGTCCAGGACGGTCATGCCCGGCCGGATGTAGGGGGCCAGAATCGTGCGGGGATTGTGGACGAGCCGCCTGATGGGGCTCGCGAGGAAGTACCCTATCCACCAGTGACATACGTGATGCGCCATGGCACCTGCCTTTCGTCCGCAGTATAGCCAATTCCCGCGGATTGTAATAATTTTTATTGAACTTCCCGCGGCAATTCGATAATTTTGACTCAACCGGCAACTTGGAAAAGGAGGTCGAACATGAAGAAAGTAGTCCTATGCAGCGGAAGCAAGTGCTGTCCCGAGGCTCTTATCGATGGTGATTCGATCACGATCAAGGACGACGACGGCGGCACGGTCAACCTGACCAAAGAGCAGGTCAAGATTCTCTGGGAGAACCTGAAGTAGTCAGGCGGACCAGAATTCGCATGCGAGCGCTCCGGATCTCTCCGGAGCGCTTTTTATCTTTTCCGTGCTCGAAACGCCGCGGCGAGGCCGCTACTCCAGGTTCAGGAAACGCTCGTCCCAGTCCCCCGGAAATTCGATCGTGTAAGAAACGCGGATCTCGATTTTCTGTTTCGGGGCCGGCGAGAGATTCCACGTGGTAATGCCGTCTTCGCGCTCCTCGGCGGGCTTGGGCTCGAGATCGACGTTCGTCACCTTGATCTCCTTCATCGTTGAGACCGGGATGCGATCCTGGAGCTTCACGGCCGCCGCGCTCTTCTTGAAGTTCTCGATCGTGATCAGGTAGCTGTAACGGATCTTTCTGACGGGCGCGCCTTCCTTCGCGAGGTACTCCTTCTTCTCGAGCTTGTGCGCGATCTTGATGTCCTGATCGATCCCGAGATGAACGGGAAACTCCTGGCCCGCCGCGACCGTCTTCATCTGCTCCTTGCCGACGAAGCTCGACGTCTTGCCCTTTGCGCCGTCGCCCGCCGTTTCGATGTACACGTCCGCGGGGCCCGGGAGGATCGGCGCTTCGAGAGAGTTCGTCACCTCTCCCGTTACGTACACGTTCTGCGAGAAGCGCGGCGCCGCGTACCGCGAGAGCTTCCCCGCGAGCGCTCCCTGGAGAATGAGCACGCGCCGGGGATCGAGACCGCTCGGGAGATCGACGGCCTTCGGGATCGAGAAGCTCGCGGCGAATTCGGACGAAGCGAGCTCCGCGCCGGGGGTTTCTGCCTCGAATATCTGCGGCACGGTCTCGAGTTGGGCCATGTCGGAGGCGGTTACGTTCACTTCGCGCCCGCTCTTCATGGCAGCCGCCCCTGCGACATTATATTTTATGACCGGCGGCATGCGCTGCAGGTACAGCGGCGGAAGCTCCGGCGGCGCCGCGCCGATCTGCGGCCGCGCCGTGGAAAGCGTGACCGCGACGTCCTTCCAGTCCTCGCCGGTGAATTGCTTGATCCATGCGTTATACGCGAGCTCGATCGACTCCTTCGCCGTGTCGTAACGGATCTGGTATTCGGGCCCCCATTGCGCGCCGGGGACGTTGTAGGTGAGCGCGAGCTCGAGGGTCCCCGGGGAGGCTATCTCGCAGTCGACGACGACGCGCCTGCTCCAGTCGTCCTTCGTCTGCATTTCATCGAGCTGGCCCGAAATCCAGACGATCTCCACGTCGAGCTTCGCAACGCGCTTGGCAACGTCGTCGCTCTTCTCGCTCGTTCTCACGCGCTCGGAACGGATGAACTCGATAACGCTCTTCCAGTCCTGCACCCGGAATATCTCGGTCGCGAGCTTTGTGCTCCCCTTTTCGAAGGGGAACCTCGCGTAGTTGTCGAGGAACTCCGCGGAGCTCGCGAGCGAACCGAGCTCGATCCGGAGCGTGTCGCGTTTCGCGGTGAGCCTCTCGAGCTTGTTCTTGAGCTCCTTGTAGCGCGGGGACTCCGCCGCAAGCCCCTGCACCTTGACGACGTCGATTCCCATGATGCGCGCGCGGGCCGTGCCCTTGCCCTCGACCTGGAGGGACGATTCGTCGAACGAGCGCGGAAGATCGCCGCAGACGAGCTTGTAGAGCCCCGCCGCGAGCTCGACCTCGCCGGTCCTCGTCACCTGCGCGCGATCCGAATAGACCGTCGCCGCCGCGATCCTCGTCTCGATCGGGATCTCCTTTCCGTCGGACGCTCCGGCGGAAAAGGAACAGAGAATCCAGAACGCGAGCGCCGCGAGCGAAACGACGATCGCGAACGATCCGAATCGCGCCCGTGTGCATATGGCCTTCATAGCAGCTTCCTCCTTTGATTGATCAGTACACGGCGACCGCGGCGCCGCTCCGTATCTGGACGATCTTCATCTGCGGGAGCCATTCCCGTTCGAAGTAGGTGTAGTTACCGCCCGGGCCGCTGAAATCCCCGA
>JAFNGP010000202.1:1184-9728 GCA_017885175.1 bacterium | reverse complement strand
CCATGACGATGTTGTTCGGGCCCATGCGGTCGGAAACGTCGTCGCGCCCGAGGGTCGCCGTATACGTCAGGCGCCGCGGAGCGCCGCCTTCCGCGGGCATCACGTAGACCTCGGTGTTCCCGTCGTACTGTCCCGTGAACGCGATCGTCCCGCCGTCCGGCGAGAAGCGGGCGAACAGCTCGTAACCCTTGTCGCTCGTCAGCCGGCGCGCGACCCCGCCGGACGAGGAGACCGAAAACAGATCTCCCGCATAGCTGAAGACGATACGGTCGCCGTGAATCGCCGGGAATCGAAGCAGTCTGGTTTCTTCGGCCCGGACCGCGGTGACGGCGACGAACAGCAACGCAAGCATAAGGGAGGCGCGGAAACGAATCATGGCCGATATCCTCTCTGTTGAAGCGAGCGACTGCGGCAGGCATTTTGACTTTCCGCGTCGAATGCTAACGCGATTTCGAATCCCCGTCAAGCCCCGCCCTTTCAAACGATATTTTTGCTTTTAACTCGCGGCAATTCATATATACTACCGCAATTAAACGAGGTGCCCATGGAACGAGATCTCTCGCAGCTCAGAATAGATCCGGCCCGGCGCGAGCGCAAAGGTCCCGGCAGACGCTTCCTCATCCCCTTCCTGCTCGCGGTCGCGCTGGCGATCGCCGTGATACTCGTGATTGTTTTTTCGAAACGCGCGCCGGATGCGGAGACGGCGACGGTCCGCGAAGCGGGCGGCGCGCAGACGGCCGTTCTCAACGCGAGCGGATATGTCACTCCGCGCCGCCGCGCGACCGTATCGGCCAAGGTCACCGGGAAAATCAGGGACGTCTTCATCGACGAGGGGATGCGCGTCGACGCCGGGCAGGTGCTCGCGCGGCTCGACGACGTCGACGCCGTCGCGGCGCTCCGCGCCGCCGAGGCGGAGAAATCGGTCGCCGTCGCAACCCTCGAGGAGCTGCGCGTGCAGCTCGTGAACGCCCGGCGCGTCTTCGAACGCAACAAGGATCTCCGCGGGCGCGATCTCGTGAGCCAGGAGTCGCTCGATAACGCCGAGACGTCCGTGGCAAGTTACGATGCCCAGATGACCCTCGCGGGGGAGCGCATAAACGCCGCTGAGCGGTCGGTCGGGATCGCCCGCCAGAACGTCGATAATTGCGTCGTCCGGGCTCCCTTCGCCGGCATCGTGGTTTCGAAGGACGCGCAGCCCGGGGAGATGGTCTCTCCGATATCCGCCGGAGGCGGGTTCACACGCACGGGGATCGCGACCATCGTCGACATGGCCTCGCTCGAGGTCGAGGTCGACGTGAACGAATCGTACATCGCCCGCGTCGCTCCCGCCCAGAGGGTCGAAGCGGTGCTCGACGCCTATCCGGACTGGCGCATCCCCGCGAAGGTCCGGACCGTGATTCCCACGGCCGACCGCCAAAAGGCGACCGTGAAGGTCCGCATCTCCTTCGATGCGCTCGATCCGCGTATTCTTCCCGACATGGGAGTCAAGGTGTCCTTCCTCGAAGGAGCGGCCGATACGGCAGCCGCCGCGTCCGTTCTCGTCCCGCGCGAGGCGGTGCGTTCGGATGGCGACCGGCGCTACGCGTTCGTCGTGAAGGACGGCCGCGTCGAACGGCGGGCCGTGACCACCGGGCGGGAGCGGGGATCGGACATCGAGGTTGTCGCGGGCCTTCGGCGCGGCGAAGAGGTCGTCGTGCGCTCCGGGCGCGAGCTCCAGGACGGCGCGCGGGTTTCATTGAAAAAGAAATGATGGAAAAAAGGAGATCCCATGGTTCGCGTTGACGGCAAAGGGAGCGGCGCGCTCGTCGAGATCAGAAGCCTCGATAAGAAGTATCGCCGCGGCGGCGAGGAGATAGACGTGCTCCGCGGCCTCAACCTCGACGTCGACACGGGAGAGTTCATCGCCTTCATGGGCCCCTCCGGCTCGGGGAAGACCACCCTCCTGAACCTTATCGGGGGCCTCGATAACCCGTCCAGCGGAATGGTGCGCATCGCGGGAGACGAGATCAGCAAGCTCTCGGGCCGAAAGCTCGCCGCGTGGCGCGCCCGCCATATCGGTTTCATATTTCAGATGTATAACCTCATTCCCGTGCTCACGGCTTTCCAGAACGTGCAGTTGCCGCTGCTCCTCACGAGCCTGTCGAAGGCCGAGCGCCGGAAACACGTCGAGGCCGCGCTCGATCTCGTCGGCCTCACGGACCGCATGCATCACTATCCCCGGCAGCTCTCGGGCGGGCAGGAGCAGCGGGTCGCGATCGCGCGCGCCATCGTCGCCGATCCGAGCATACTTCTCTGCGACGAACCGACGGGGGACCTCGACCGCGCCGCCGGCGACGAGATACTCGATATCATCAGCCGCCTCTCGAAGGAGTTCAAGAAAACGATCTTTCTCGTGACGCACGATCCGGTCGCGGCGAAACGCGCCGGCACGCTGCTTCACCTCGACAAGGGGACGCTTCTCGAGTGCACCGCCGACGGGCAGTTCGCGTGCAAGCCGGAGGATAGCGGGAAATGAAGTTTCTCCATCTCGTCTTCCTCAATCTTCGCCGCAAGAGGACGCGGACGGCGCTCACGCTCGGCTCATTTCTGGTCTCCCTGTTCCTTTTCGGCATTCTCATGACGATCAAGACGGCGCTCGGCTCGGGCGTCGACGTCGCGGGGGCCGACAGGCTCGTCGTCCGGAACAGGGTGTCTCTCATCCAGCCGCTGCCGTTCGCCTACCGGGATCGGATTCTCCAGGTGCCGCACGTGCGGGAGGCCACTTTCGCGAGCTGGTTCGGGGGTTATTACCAGAACATGAAGAACTTCTTTCCGAACTTCGCGATCGACGTCGAGAGGTACCGGCTCGTCTACCCCGAGTACAAGTTCAGCGATGAAGAGTGGCGCGCCTTCGTCGAGGACCGCGAAGGATGCGTCATCAGCCCGCCGCTCGCGAAGAAGTTCGGCTGGAAGATAGGGGACCGTATCCCGCTCGAAGCGACGATCTGGGGGGGGACGTGGGAGTTCAACGTCCGGGCCATCTACGAAACGGACCGGAAGGAGCTCACCTCGCCGGAGCTCTGGTTCCACTACGACTACCTCGACGAGCGGCGCGCCTTCTACAAGGGGCTCGTCGGGTGGTACATCGTCAAGATCGACGATCCGGCGAACGCCGTGGAGGCGGCCGCCGCGATCGATGACCGCTTCGCGAACTCGCCGTGGGAGTCGAAGACGGAGACGGAAAAGGCCTTTGCCGCCGGATTCGCGAATCAGATCGGCAATATCCGCCTCCTCATCCTTTCGATCGGATCGGTCGTATTCTTCACGCTGCTCCTGGTCACGGGGAACACGATGGCGAGCGCCGTTCGCGAGCGAACAGGAGAGCTTGCGGTTCTCAAAACGATCGGCATGAATGACGCCACGGTTCTTTTCCTCGTCATGGCCGAGTCGATTGTCGTCGCGGTGATTGGTGGTGGTGCGGGGCTCGCGCTCGCGAAGCTCTTCACGCTCAGGGGAGATCCGACCGGGGGCATGCTCCCGAATTTCTACCTTGCCGGCCGCTCTCTCGGGCTCGGGTTCGTTCTCGCGCTCGCAGCGGGCGCAGCCGCGGGGATTCTTCCCGCCTTGGGCGCCATGCGCCTCAAGATCGTCGACGCGCTGAGGAGAGTATGAGAATGGCGATACCGCTCGAATACAACGTTCGAAGCATCGTCGGCCGCTGGCCGTCGACCCTGGTGGCCGTTCTCGGCATCGGGGGGACGGTCGCCGTGTTCATCGTGATGCTCGCGATGGCCCAGGGGTTCCAGGCGACGCTCGTCTCCGGCGGATCGCCCGAAAACGCCCTCGCGCTCCGCGGGGGCGCGGACAGCGAGATGATGAGCGCCCTCACCCTCGAGCAGACGCGCGTCATCGCGGACGCGCCCGGCGTGGCGCGCTCCGCGGCCGGAGAGCCGCTCGTGAGCGCCGAGGTCGTCGTCATCGGCGCCTTTCCGCTCGTCGCCACGGGCTCCGACGCAAACGTGCAAATCCGCGGCCTCTCCCCGGTCGTCCTCGAGGTGCGGCCGAACGTGCGCATCGTCGAGGGGCGGTTCTTCGAGCCGGGCCTCACCGAGCTCGTCGTCGGGCGGAACGTTCCGGGCACCTACGCGGGCTTCGCACTCGGCTCCACCGTCGAGTTCGGCAGCGGGCGCTGGAACGTCGTCGGCATCTTCGACGCGGGCGGGAGCTCTTTCGATTCGGAAGTGTGGTGCGACGCGAGCGTGCTCAATCAGGTTTTCAAACGGCCCGAGAACATCTACCAGTCGGCAACCGCCCGGCTCGTATCCACCGGGAGCTTTCAGGCCTTCAAGGACGCGGCGACGGCCGATCCGCGGCTCACGGTGGACGTCTTCCGCGAGACCGCGTTCTATGCCGAGCAATCGAGAATGGTCTCGAAGATCATCAGGGTGCTCGGCTTCATCATCGCGATCGTCATGGGGGTGGGAGCGGTCTTCGCGGCGCTCAACACGATGTACTCGGCGGTCGCGTCGCGTTCCGCGGAGATCGCAACGCTCAAGGCGCTCGGTTTCAGCTCCGCGAGCGTCGTCGCCTCGTTCGTCGCCGAATCGATCGTCATCGCGCTCGCCGGAGGAGCCGTGGGATCGCTCGCCGCGCTCCCCTTCAACGGCTTCACGACGGGCACGATCAACTGGTCGAGCTTTTCCTACCTTGCCTTCTCGTTCCGTGTGACCCCGCAGATCGTCGCGAGCGGGCTCGTTTTTTCGCTCCTCATGGGGATCGTCGGGGGGCTTCCTCCCGCCCTGCGCGCCGCGCGTCTTCCGATCATCGTGGCTCTCCGCGAGCTCTGAGATCGGAGATAGAACAGGAGAGAATGAATGGCCGCGTTCGTGGCGTCCTTGATCTTCGTCGTCCTCGCGGAGATGGGGGATAAGACGCAGCTCCTGGCGATGGCGTTCGCCACGCGATACCGTGCCTACAAGGTTCTGATCGCGGTCTTTCTGGCGACCCTCGCGAACCACTCTCTCGCGGTGGTCGTGGGCCATTTTCTCACCGTCGTCATTCCGATGGATATTATTTCCCTCGCCGCGGCGGTGTCGTTCATCGTGTTCGGTCTCTGGACCATCCGCGGCGACTCGCTGAAGGGAGAAGAGAAAAGGGAGAGCCGCTTCGGTCCCGTCGCGACGGTCGCCGTCGCGTTCTTTCTCGCCGAGATGGGAGACAAGACCCAGCTCGCCACGATAAGCCTCGCGGTCGAATATCAGAATATGTTCAACGTGCTGATGGGCACCACCCTCGGCATGGTGATAGCGGATACGGTCGGAATCGTCGTCGGCATCGTGCTGTGCAAGCGTATTCCGGAGAGAATCATCAAGTGGATTTCCGCGGGGGTATTCGTTCTCTTCGGCTTCATCGGCGTCTACGGGAGTCTGTCCGGGCGCATCGGAATGCTCTATACCCTTCTCGTTCTCTGCGCCATGGGCATCTGCGCCGTCTGGGCCGCCCTTGCCCTCTCGCGATCGCGGAAGAGGCCGAACGATGGCCCGATATGCAAATAGCCGACCTCGACTCCAGCGATCGCACTAGCCAGAGGCGCGTCGGCTATTTTGTTGCCCCCGGTTATTGGGCAATACTACAAGTAATTGGAATATAGTTAATATTAATTCTAAAGCAATAGCAATTATAATTTATTTTTCGGAAGCCGCGCCTGAATATATCCCAGATACCGTGCTCGCGATCAGCGGGAGGATGTCGAAGCGCCCGGGGAGATCGCTTGCATGCTCGATCCTCCCGGACGCCCCGGGTTTCTTCGCGGATCACCTGTCCGCGGGAAACGCCTCGTGCTTCGGCCACGGGCGCGGCTCGTCCTTGATCTTCTTTGTGAGCACCTCGAGCGCCTTCATGAGCTGCGCGTCGCGGAGCGTTCCGAAATCGGCGGGGTCGAGGTCGATCGCGATGTCGGGTGCGACACCCTCGTTCTCGACGACCCATTTTCCCTGCGGATTGTAGACGCGATAATCGGGGGCCGACAGCCCGCCGCCGTCCACCAGGCCGATCCACATCGAGACGCCGACGAGCCCGCCCCAGCTCCGCGTTCCGATAACCGGCCCCATCCCTTTCGCCCGGAAAAGGTACGGGAGCATGTCGCCGCCCGAGCCGGCCTGGCGATTCGTCAGACAGACGAGATGCGCGTCCGTGCCGAACCACGGCGAGATGTAGTCGTGCGAATTGCGCCGCGTCCAGTACAGGAGCGGCTTCCTGGCCAGACGCTGCAGGAAGATGTCGGGGTCGAGACCGCCGCCGTTGAAGCGCCCGTCGACGACGATTCCTTTCCTGGCCGTCTGCGAATAGAAGTAGCGCGGGAAGAACGCCGTCGAGCCGGTGTACGTGTCGGGGAGATGGATGTAACCGATCTCGCCCCCCGATTCCTTTTCGACGAAACGCTTGTTCCCTTCCACCCAATCCATATAGCGAAGGGAGTACTCGTTCCCCACCGGTTTCACCGTCACCGTGTGCGCCCCCTGCGCCGTCGGCTTGTCGTTGACGGTGAGCTCCACGGCCTTGCCGGCGAGATCGATGAAATAGGAATAGACGCTGCGGCTCGCCGAAACGTCCCGGCCGTTCACCTTCAGCAGGTAGTCCCCCTGATCGACGCGGATGCCGGCTCCGGCGAGCGGCGGCCGCTCGTCGCCGTTCCATTCCACGTCGCCGTAGATCTTCTTGAAGCGGTAGAGNNGTTCGGCCGCGCGCTGTATGTCGCCGCCGAAGACGTAGGTGTGCGAGGTGTTGAGCTCGCCGATCAACTCGCCGATGACGTACTGCACGTCCTGCCGGCACGTGGCGCGCTCGAGCATTTTCCCGTATTTCACCTTCATCGCCGCCCAGTCGAGACCGTGCATCGCGGGCTCGTAGTACCAATCGCGCTCCATGCGCCACGATTCGTTGAAGATCTGCCGCCACTCGTCGAGGGGAACGAGCTGCATCTTCACGTCGGCGAGATCGATCGCCTCGCCCATCGAATCCTTGGCGGTCGCGTCCACCGTGCCCGTTTCGACGCTTCTGCGGTACACGATCGTCGAGCCGTCCGCCGAGAGCGCATATGCGTCGACGCTCGCGATCACCTTGCTCTCATTCTTGTCCGCGAAGGAGAACGCGTAGAGATCGCGCGGTCCGACCTCGCGGAACTCGAAGCGGTTGAAATCCCCTTCGTCGACGTTGAGGTAGAAGAGGCTCTGCTCGTTCGCCGCGAGGAAACGGTAGTTGCCGCGCGGCAGCGGGAAGGTCTCGACGCGCCGATCGAGCCCGTCGAAGTCGATCGCGACGAGTTTCTCTTTCGGTTTGTCCTTGTCGTCCTTGGCCGCGGACTTCGCGTCTTCCTTCGCTTCGCCCTTGGCCTCTTCCTTTGCCGGAAGAACGGGGAAGAGGGGCGCGCCGTCCTTTCGCAGGGTGAGGCTGTAGATCCCGGCGAGCTTCTTGTAGACCATTTCCCACTCGAAATCGCAGAAGACGGGATCGAAGCGCCGGTTGGATATGAAGAACAGGCGCTCGCCGTCCTTCGAGAACACCGGATGGAAATCGTTGAATTCACCGCCGCTCGCGCAGCGGGTCTGATTCGTCTCGAGGGAATAGATGTAGATCTTGTTGACGAGCGATTCATCCATCTTGGAGTACGCGATGAAGCGGCTGTCGGGGGACCAGGAATAATCGTAGATATCCTTCGCGTCCATCGCGATGTCGACGTTTTCGTATTCGGCCTTGTCGACCTTCGCGATCTTCTTCGAGGCGACGTCGATAAAGAACAGCGTCAATGTCTGGTCGGTGAACGCGATCTTCTTTCCGTCCGGCGACCAGCGGAGCGCGTGCCGATATCCGTCCGGGAAGCCGGTCAGCTTCTTCGGCTCGGTGGCGCCGGCCGCGTCGATCGTGTAGAGGTTGTACTCGCCGTCCCTGTCGGAGAAGAAGGCGATCGTCTTGCCGTCGGGAGACCACGCCGCGTCCTTCTCCCGCGAGCCCGAAGTCCCGGTCAGGTTGCGCGTGATCCCTTCCTTCCGCGGCACGGTGAATATCTCGCCGCGCGCGACGAGAAGCGCGGTCTTCCCGTCCGGCGAGGGGAGCGCCTGGGTGACGTATCCGTCCACGCTCTTGAGATACGGCCGGAGCTCCGGCGTGTCGGCGCGCACCTCGACGGGAACGCGATTGCTCTCCCCGGAGGCCGTGTCGAGCAGATAGAGGTCGCCGCCCAGCTCGTAGACGATTTTCTCGCCGCCCATGCTCGGGCGCCGCACATCGTATTCCTTGTCGGTATGCTTCGTGATCTGCTCGAGCTTTTCGGTTCTTGTATCGTACGCCCAGACGTTCAGCACGCGGTCACGGTCGGAAGCGAAATAGACCTTGTCGCCGATCCACATCGGNNTAGATGAAGATGTCCGGCGCGAGGCCGCCCCGGTAGCGTTTCCACGTGCGGCCGTCGACCGATACCTTGGCGAAGGCGATGTGTTTCCCGTCGCCCGAGAAGCTGGCGTGGGCCACTTCGGGGAGCGGTACCTCTTCGAGGCCGGTTCCGTCGGG
>JAFNGP010000202.1:0-1169 GCA_017885175.1 bacterium | reverse complement strand
AGGTCACGCGGCGGATATTCCCGCCGTACGTATCCATGACGTACACGTCGGCGTTGCCGTCATATTCCCCCGTGAAGGCGATTGTTGTGCCGTCGTTCGAGAATTTCGGGAACGTCTCTTCGCCGTCATGCGTCGTCAGCCGCGTGGCGACGCCTCCCTGGACCGGGGCTATCCAGATGTCCTCCCCGGCGACGAACACGACCTTGTCTCCGTGAACGTCGGGAAAGCGCATGAGGAAGTTGTGGCTCGCGTCCTGCGCGAGGCACGCGGCCGCGCCGGCCATGACGAGGATCGACGCGAGGCCGACTGCGCGGAGCGTTCTCACAAGCCTGGAAATTCCCGGAACGATCGAGGACGGCATACGGACTCCTTTCGGGCTAGAGGGCCTTCTTCCCGCGCACGATCAGTCCTTCTTGCGCCCCTGCATGAAGTACTGCAGGAAATCCACCGGCACCGGGAAGAGAATCGTCGAGTTCTTCTCGGCGGCGATCTCGGTCAGCGTCTGGAGATACCTGAGCTGCACCGAAACGGGTTCTGGCGCCATGACGGCCGCGGCGTCCCGGAGCTTCGCGGAAGCCTGGAACTCGCCGTCCGCGTGAATGACCTTCGCCCGGCGTTCCCGCTCGGCTTCGGCCTGCTTGGCGAGCGCGCGCCTCATGCCCTCGGGAAGATCGACGTCTTTCACTTCCACGGCCGCGACCTTCACGCCCCACGGGCCCGTGCGTTCGTCGATGACCTGCTGCAGCTTTTGATTGATCTTCTCGCGATTCGAGAGGAGATCGTCGAGCTCGTGCTCGCCGAGAATGGAGCGCAGGGTGGTTTGCCCCATCTGCGACGTGGCGTAGAGATAGTTCTCCACCGCGATGATGCACTTGGCCGGATCGAACACCTGGAAATACATGACCGCGTTCACCTTGACCGAGACGTTGTCCTTGGTCACGACGTCCTGCGGCGGAACGTCGAGCGCGACCGTGCGGAGCGTGACCTTCACCATTTTCTCGAACATCGGGATGAGCAGAATGAGCCCCGGTCCCCGGACGCCGACGAACCGGCCGAGCCTGAACACGACTCCGCGCTCGTACTCTCTCAGGACCCGGACGCTGTTCCCGACGATGAAAATAACGAGCAGGATGACGACTGACAGTCCGATCTGCATACGTTCTCCTTTC
>JAFNGP010000201.1 GCA_017885175.1 bacterium | reverse complement strand
CTTGAACAGGCCGCCGATGCCCGGGGCGTCGAGGCCGCCGACGTACACGATGCTCGGGTTCACGGGATCGATCTCGATCGCGTTCACGCTCATGTCGGCGAGAGTCGTGGCCCAGGAGATTCCTCCGTTATCCGAGCGGTAAACCTCCGCGGGACGGTTGTAGTCTCCGACAAAGAGGATGTTCCCGTCGATCGGATTGATGGCGAGCGCCGTCGCCATGCCCCAGTCGGCTCCGGCTCTCGATAGCTCCCACGTGAGGCCGCCGTCGCGGCTGATATAGGCGATATCCCCGGCGGCGAAGAGCGTCGACGTGGAGGCGTCGACCGCGATCTCGGAGAGATCGATGGGCACGACCCCGTGTCTNNAAGGAGGTCGGGGTGAGCCTCCAGAGTCCGGAGCTGCACCCGAAGAACACCGTATCGGGATCGCCGGGATAGAACTCCACGGTGAGCATCTGATCGTCGACGCAGTATGCGTCCCGCGTCCACGAATCGCCGCCATCCACGCTCCTGAAGCTCATGCAGTTTGCCACGACGCAGAACTCGCCGCTCCGTCCGGAGAGCGCGCTCATGTCCTGGATGCTGATATTGTACGGGCAGGATTCGCAGGGCAGCCCCGTATTCGCGGCGCTCCATGACAGACCGGCGTCCGTGGAACGGTAGAGCCCATATCCCCAGTACATCGCATAGCCCGTTGTCGCGGCGAAAATCGTGTCGGGGTGAGCGGGATCGACGAGGAGACCGCTGATGTCGGTTTGGGGAAGTCCCGAATTGGAGTAGCTCCACGAAAGCCCTCCGTCGGTCGTTTTGTAGACCCGCCGGCCGGGGACGTCGCCGTCTCCGACGGCCCCGGCGTAAACGGTAGCCGAATCCCCCGGGCTTACCGCCAGCGCGCCGATCCAGGGAGCCGTGTCGGGCGAAACGTCAATCCACGTCGCGCCGCCGTCGACGCTTTTCCTCACGGTTCCGTAGTTTCCGATGAAGAGTCTTTCCGGATAATTCGGGTCGTAGGCGAAGGACCCGACCGACGACGCTATCTGATTCCATGTCTCTCCCGCGTCGATCGACTTGTGAAGCGCGCCGGACGTCTGGGCATACATGACGCCGGGATTCTGACGAACGATATGAATCTTCGAGACACCGGCCGGACAGGCGGGCTTGGCGCTCCAGGTCGCTCCGCCGTCCTCGGTGAAGTACAGCGTTCCGTCGAGCGGCGCATAGATGATGTTCGGATCCGTCGGGTGCACGGCGAGGGAGTACATCGTTCCCCCGAGCGGGCCGACCGGCACCCACTCGTCGAGGCCCGCACGAGCGGGCGAAGGGAAGAGCGCGAACGAAAAGGCGAGGCTGCAGCATGCGACGAGAAGGCTCGCAAGGCAAGGGCGAATTCCCATGAAAGGCACCTCCGCGCTGATCTTCTCCGTGTGGGGGTTCGGCGCGATTATAGCATAGGGAAGCCTCTTTTTCAAGATCGATAGAGGCGTGGAAGCAGCCTGCATGAATCTTGGAGGGAACTCGAATGAAGCGCGCGGGGCGCAAATCCGATGCCGCGGCGCCGGACGGGATCACTTTCCCGCGGCCTCGGCCTTCATTTTCTCGATCGCCCGGACCGCTTCATCGCGGCTCGAATAGATGCTGTGGGGCATCTTCGCCTTCATGGCTGTGGTCCGGAGCGTCATTCGCGCGAGGCTGTCCTCTCCCCAGCGGACGAGCCCGAGCAGGAGATCGTTCGTCGCTTTTCGCGCGACTTCGCCGTAGTATTCGGCGACTTCGGCGTGGATGACCAGATTGTCGATATGCGCGACCATCCAGAACTTCTCTCCGAGCGTGTTCATCTGGCGGCTGTATTCGGCGAAGAAATCGTCGACGTCCTGTTTCGTCTTGATATCCCAATTATCCTCGACGAACAGTATCTTCGCCGGGCGATCGTACTCGAACGTTACTTTGTTTGCCATAGCGGAGCCCCCGTTTTCAAGAAAGTAATCGGCTCTTCCGATGCACACTTCGAGGGGAGAGCATACGCGAGCGCTCGATAAAATCAAGAAGTATCGCACGGGTGGCTCTCGCGCGGGCGAACGATAAGCGTTGACACATTCCCGCGGCGGGTATAATAAAGACGCGAGTCGGCCCGCCGCGACTGATCGGGCAAACCGGGAGGATGCCGCGTTGCTTCAGAAGGGCGAAAGCGTCAGACACGATTATATCGTCGATCGCGATATCATGCACGATTTCGGGGCGACGTTCGACGACTGGACCCTGCTCCACTACGACGACGATTACGCGCGGAAGGTCGGATTCGAACGCACGCCGGTCCAGGGCGCCCTCATCTCGGCCATCATCGTCAAGTCGATCGTGCGCGCCTTCGGCGACTCCTGTATCCTGCGCGTGCACAACCTCGAGTTCCACAAGCCCGTCTATCCGGGAGACGAGATAACGGTGGAGCTCCACGTTCTCGTGAATCTCAGGAATATGCTCGTCACGCTGAGGTCGAGGATCTACATCGGCGAAACCCTCCACTACGAAGGCATGACGAAGATCAGGACGTTCGAGAATATCTAGCGGAAGATCGCCCCTGTCTCGAGAGAATATCCAGGCGAAAAGCGGCATCTATTTCGAAAGGAAATACTGCCGAAATGCCGCTTGCATTCGATTGAGGCGTATAGTAATTTTCCGCTCGACGCAGCGCGATGCGAGCTCCCGCGAGAGACGAACGCCGCAGTCAGCCGGCGCGCGGAGGGGTGACGATGAATTTCTGGGCGAGGCTCTTCTACAACTGGCGGAGGGTATGGAAGGCCCTCAAGCTGTACGGCATCATCGCGGGTCCCGGCATCATCGTGATGGTCGCGGACAACGACGCCGGGGGAATCACGACGTATGCCGCCACCGGCGCCAAATTCGGCTACAGTCTCCTGTGGTTTCTCATCATCCTCGGTCCGGTCGCCTATTTTGTGCAGGAGATGACGGTGCGTCTCGGCGCCGTGACGAAGCGCGGGCACGCCGAGTCGATCTTCCACGGTTTCGGCCCGTTCTGGGGCTGGTTTTCGCTCGTCGACCTCATCCTCGTCGATTGGCTCACGCTCATCACCGAGTTCATCGGGATGACGGCGGCGTTGAGCATCTTCCACGTTCCTCCGATCATCACGGTCCTCTTCGTCATCCTCATCATGGGAATGATGGTCGTACGAGGCAACTACTGGACCTGGGAGAAGATCGCGCTCGTTTTCTGCGCGATGAATCTCGTCTATATACCGTGCGCCTTCATCGTCAAGCCCTCGGTTTCGAGCATCGTCACGGGCGGCTTGATTCCGCATATTCCGTCGGGAGGCTTCTCCAACGAGTTCTTCTTCTTCCTCATGGCGAATATCGGGACCACGATCGCCCCGTGGATGGTGTTCTTCCAGCAGAGCGCCGTCGTGGNNACGTTCCTCGGATCGATGTTCACGGTGATCGTGGCCGCCTTCTGCATCATCGTGACGGGAACGCTGCTGCGCGGCGTCGACATCCGCGACGCCGCCGAGGCGGCGGTGCAGCTCATGGGCATCAACCAATATCTCGGCACCCTGCTCGCGATCGGGCTTTTCGACGCCGGACTTCTCGGCGCCATCTGCATTTCGCTCGCGAGCTCGTGGGCCTTCGGCGAGGTGTTCG
>JAFNGP010000200.1 GCA_017885175.1 bacterium | reverse complement strand
TACCTGCTCAAGCCGATGAACTGCCCGCACCATATCCGCATCTACCAGGCTGCCCAGCACAGCTACCGCGAGCTGCCGATCCGGTTGAGCGAGTTCGGGGTGGTGTACCGCCTGGAGCAGTCGGGCGAGCTGGCCGGGCTGTTCCGCCTTCGCGGCTTCACCCAGGACGACGCGCACATATTTTGCACGCCCGAGCAGCTCACCGACGAGGTCGACCGGTGCTTCGATTTCGCGCACCGTCTCCTCGCCGCGTTCGGATTCGAGAACTACCGGGTCGAGCTGAGCGTGCACGATCCCTCGAACATGGAGAAATACGCGGGGACCGAGGAGGAATGGGAGCGGGCGGAGGCGTCGCTCCTCGCCGCGATCGAGAAACGCGGTATCGCCTATCACAAGATGGTCGGGGAAGCCGTATTCTACGGTCCGAAGATCGATCTGAAGCTCATCGACGCGATCGGCCGCGGCTGGCAGGCGACGACGATCCAGTTCGATTTCAATCTGCCGCGGCGTTTCGACGTGCAATACGTGAACGCGGAAGGGCAGCGAGCGTACGTGTACATGATACACCGGGCGCTCCTGGGCTCTCTCGAGCGCTTCATCGGCACCCTCACCGAGCACTACGCCGGAGAGTTCCCTCTCTGGCTCGCGCCGATTCAGGTGCGCGTATTCCCGATCGGGCCCGGCCAGCACGAATTCGTGCGCGGCGCCGTCAAGAAACTCGTCGATGCGGGCATACGGGCCGAAGGCGACCTGCGGGAGGAAAAGATCGGCTATCGGATCAGGGAGGCGGAGCTTCTCAAGATTCCGTATATGGCCGTCGCAGGGGATCGGGAGGTTGCCGAGGGGGTTCTTGACCTGAGATCGAAGAAGAAGGGGAGAATAGGGACGAAAAAAATCGATGATTTTATCGCCGAAGTGGTTGACGAGATCAATCGAAAAACGTATCTTTAGAGTCGACAATCGATTTGGAAAGCAGGAGGCGTATGCCTCCTCACCTTACGGTCTTCAATGTATCGGTAGGGTTTCATCTTGAATCCGGTTCAAACGGGCGGGTGAGACTTTACCTGCCCTTTTCATTTTATTGCCAGGAGGTGGCGATATTAAGGAGAAGGAAAGAGAAAAGCGGGTTCGCGTGAACGAGCAGATCCGGTTGCCCGAGATCAGGGTCATCGACGCCGAGGGTAAGCAGCTCGGCATCCTCCCGACGCCGGAGGTGCTCAAGATGGCCCAGGAACAAGGTCTCGATCTCGTTGAGATCTCGCCGACTTCGCGGCCTCCCGTATGCAAGATCATGGATTTCGGGAAATTCAAGTACGAGCAGAGCAAGAAGCTGCGCGAGTCCCGGAAGAAGCAGCATACGACGCATCTGAAAGAGATCAAGATCCGTCCCAAGATCGAGGAGCACGACCTCCAGTTCAAGCTGCGGAACGCGGAGAGATTTCTCGAGGAGAAGGACAAGGTGAAGATCACCGTCATTTTCCGGGGCCGCGAGATGGAGCACATGGAGATGGGACGAAAGATCCTCGATCGCATCGTAACGCAGTTCGCCGACATCGCCCTCATCGAGAAGGACGCGGTACAGGTCGGCAAGATGATTTCAATGATTCTGGGGCCTCGATCCGACAGAAAAGGGGGCTAGAGAACAGCCATGCCGAAGCTAAAGACCAATCGAGCCGCGCACAAGCGCTTCCGCGTCACGGGAACCGGCAAGATAAAGCGGACGAAGGCGTACGGGAGCCATATTCTGACCAAGAAAACGAGCAAGCGGAAACGCAACCTGCGCAAGGGAGCGCTGGTTGCAGCAAGCGACGCGAGGCGCGTCCGCCGCATGCTGGGCATGTAACGGACGGGTGGATAGTTCCATCACGAGCAGGCTTGCACGAGCCGCAGGAGGATTCACAGTATGCCGAGAACCAAACATGGTGTACCCTCGAAGAGCCGCAAGAAGAAGATTCTCAAGCGGGCGAAAGGCTATTTCGGTAGCCGCCACAGGCTCTATCGCACGGCGCGCGAGGCCGTCAACCGGTCCCTCATTTACGCGTACCGTGATCGTCGCGCGCGTAAGCGCGATTTCCGCAAGCTTTGGATCACGCGAATCAACGCCGCCGCCCGGCTGAACGGCATGAGNNCTCGCCGAGCTCGCCATCAACGACGCGCCGGGCTTCACGAAGCTCGCGGAGATTGCGAAGGAATCGCTTCAATGAGCGAGCGACCCGATCGCTTCGGGGTGGATGAAATCGCGGAGCGGGCCGAAAAGGCCTTCGCCGAGGCGGTGGATCTCGAGACTTTGGAAGAGGCGAGGGTCCGGTTCATCGGACGCAAGGGCGAGATAACGACGCTTTTGCGGTCCATCGGAAACCTGCCGAACGAGGAGCGTCCCGC
This sequence comes from bacterium, assembly GCA_017885175.1. Classification (GTDB taxonomy): domain Bacteria; phylum Krumholzibacteriota; class Krumholzibacteriia; order Krumholzibacteriales; family Krumholzibacteriaceae; genus SSS58A. Next base: position 5,092 of record JAFNGP010000200.1, on the reverse strand, counting down.
GTTCGGAGATCTGGTCAACGACCTCAGGGAACGCATTCTCGGGCTCTACGAGCGCCGCAAGGGCGCTCTCTCCGAAGGCGCGGCCGACGAGGATTATTTCTCGGGAGATGCGACCCTTCCGGGACGGCGCGCGCTTCCCGGCGGCCGCCACGTGCTCCATCAGGTTCTCAGGGACATCAAGCGCATTTTCTTCGGTATGGGCTATACGCTCGCCGAAGGTCCGGACGTCGAGCTTGACTACTACAATTTCGAGGCTTTGAATTTTCCGCCCGATCATCCGTCGCGGGATACGCAGGACACCTTCTATATCAACAGGGACATTCTCCTGAGAACCCAAACCTCCCCGGTGCAGGTGCGGTATATGGAGAAACACAAGCCTCCGCTTCGCATCATCGTGCCCGGCCGCGTGTACCGCAACGAATCGCCCGATCCGTCCCATGCCTCCGAGTTCCTTCAGATGGAAGGGCTCTACGTCGACCGGAACGTGTCGCTCGCCGACCTTCGAAACGACGTGACCTATTTCGTGCGGGCATTCTTCGGATCGGACGCGAAGGTGCGGTTCAGGCCGCATTTCTTCCCGTTCACCGAGCCGAGCGCGGAGGCCGACATGTCCTGTTTCTCATGCCGCGGCTCCGGCTGCCCCATTTGCGGCAAGACCGGATGGATCGAGATCATGGGGGCCGGAATGGTGCATCCGCACGTGTTTCGCAACGCGGGGTACGATCCGGACGCCTATACCGGTTTCGCGTTCGGCCTGGGCCTCGACCGGATCGCGATGCTCAAATACGGCATCGACGACATCCGGCGGCTCCTCTCGAACGACCTGCGGTTCCTTCGGCAGTTCTGGGCCGAGACGGCGGGGGAGGTGTTCGAGTGAAGATCAGCCTCAGCTGGTTGAAGCGATACGTTTCCATCGAAGAGGACGCGGCCGCGCTCGCGCGCGACCTCACGATGTTCGGCGTGAACGTGGAGGGAATCGAAGCGCTCGCCCCGCCGTTCACCGGAGTCGTGCTCGGCAGGGTTCTCGAGGTCGCGAAGCACCCGGGCGCCGACCGGCTGAGTCTCTGCACGGTCGACGCGGGCGGCGCGCGTCCGCTCGGCATCGTGTGCGGCGCGCCGAACGTGGCGGCCGGAATGCGCGTGGCGGTGGCGGTCGAGGGAGCCGCGCTCGCCGGGGGGCTCAGAATCAAGAAATCCAAGATTCGGGGAGTCGTTTCCGAGGGGATGATCTGTTCGGAGTCGGAGCTGGGCCTGAGCGAGAATCACGACGGCATCATGTCCCTCGATTTCGACGGGCAGCCGGGAATGAGTCTCGAGGGGAAGCTCGGACAATCCGAATACGTGTTCGACCTCGAAGTGACGCCGAACCGCCCCGATCTCCTGTGCCATTTCGGAATCGCGCGCGAGATCGCGGCGCTCTACCGGCGCAAGCTCGTCGTTCCGGATCTTTTCGATCTCGGAGCGGGCGGCGGTTTCAACCTGAAGATCGAGAGCGGGGCCGATTGCCCGCGGTATACCGCGGCTTTCATCGACGGCGTCGCCGTCGCCCCTTCTCCGGCGTGGATGCAGAACCTTCTCAAATCGGTTGGGCTCGGGGCGATCAACAACATCGTCGATGCGACGAATTTCGTTCTCATGGAGCTCGGGCAGCCGCTCCACGCCTTTGATCGGGATACGCTCGCGAAGGACACGATCGCGGTCCGTCGCGCGAAAAAGGGGGAAAGGATCGTCACCCTGGACGGCGTCGAGCGGGACCTGGATCCCGGAATACTCGTCATCGCCGACGACTCGCGGCCGATCGCCGTCGCGGGAGTCATGGGAGGCCGAGATACCGAGGTGAAGCCCGATACAAAACGCCTCGTTATCGAGAGCGCGATGTTCGATCCGCGACTCGTCAGAAGCGCGCGGCAGAGCCTCAAGCTGGATACCGAGGCTTCGTACCGTTTCGAACGGGAGGCGGATATCGGAATCACGATGGACGCCGCGGCGCGCGCTTGTCGGCTCATTCAGGAGATGGGAGCGGGCATGCCGTCCGCGGCATGCGCGGAATCGATACATGATCCGAGGAACATCGAGCGACGAACCGTTTCTCTCAGAGTGAGCCACGCGAACCGCGTCATGGGCACCGAGCTCGCGGGGGACGATATAGCCGCCCTTCTCGATCGGCTCGAGCTTTCGTCCCGCTCTTACGGGGATACGGTCCACGTCTCCATCCCTACGTTCCGGCGGGACATCCTGGAGGAAATCGATCTCGTGGAGGAGGCGGCGCGGGTCTACGGGTACGAGAACATCGGGCGGGACGAATCGGCGAGGTGCAGCATATTCTCCGAAGTGCCGGCCGAAGACCTGAGGAAAGATTCGCTCGTCGGGTTTCTCGTTTCGCGCGGATTCGCCGAGGTTGTGACGAGTTCTTTCATGGACCCCGCCGATACGGGGCGCATGGGATGGGACGGCCGGGACGAACGGGCAGGTCCGTTGCGCGTGTCGAATCCTCTCACCGAGGCGCAATCGACTCTCCGGACGAGCCTTCTTCCGGGGCTTCTCGGCGTGGCGAGGCGAAACACTCGCGCCGAGCAGGAAGAGATACGCATCTTCGAGCTCGGCAAGGTGTTTCTCCCGGGACCGGAACGCTCGGGGCTCCCGCGCGAAGAGCTGCATCTCGCGGCGCTTTTCGCCCGACATGCCGTGCCGCTCCACTGGATGGAGCCGCGCCGGCAAAGCGATTTCTTCGACATGAAGGGGGAGCTTGAAGCCCTTCTCGAGCGGCTCGGGCTTGCGCACGAGGCGAAGATGATGAAGCCGCATGACGGGAAAGGGCAGGTCTTCCATTGGCTGCTCAGCGGCGCCGTTCTCGCCGAGGGGGGCCTGATCGCCAAGGGGGTTTCGGAGGGATTCGACGTCGATTTTCCGATTTTCTATTTCGACCTCCGCCTCGATATATTGCCCCCTGCCGGGGCCGGATGGCCGAGATTCGAGCCGGTAAGCCAATACCCTGCGGTGAAACGCGATCTCTGCATCGTCGTTGCGGACAAAGTGCGATATGCGGAGGTTAGAAATATTATCATGAAACAGGCACAATATCTTGATTCTATGCGAGTTTTCGATTACTATAAAGGGGGTCATCTCGGAGAAGGGAAACGAAGCTACACGTTCAGGCTGAGTTTCAGGTCTTCCGAGGGGACCCTGGACAGCATCGCGGTGGACCGGGAAGTTCAGAGAATAATCGGCGCCCTGCAGCGCGAGCTTGGAGCGGCGCTGCGGACGGAATAGGGGAGGAACGGCGCATGGCTGGAACCGGAATCATCAACCTCGATATGCTTGAAGAGAAAATAACGAAAGCTGCGGAGCATATCTCCCGGCTGAAAGAGGAAAGATTGAGGTTGGAGGCGGTCAATAAAGAGTTGAAAGAAAAAATGGATTCGTTGTATATTCTTAACGGTGATTTAACGAGGGAACTCGAGATCTTGCGGACTGAAAAGAAAAAGACAGGAGATTTCGATCAAACGAGAGAGGAGATAAAGGGAAAGGTAGAGGAGATGCTGGCGAAACTGGATCAGCTTGACATCTGATTCATAGCCGGTTGAATAAGGTGGGTACCCGGGAGGAAAAGGCGGAAGCGAAAGGTTCTACGTTGATTTTGAAAGGTATCCTGATGACCGAAAAGAGCACTGAAAAAGTGGAGATTTTTGGTCAAGAGTATAAAATCAAGGGATTGGGTGACCCTCAGTATATTCATAAGATAGCCGGGTACGTTGACCGGAAGATGAGGGAAATAGCCCATTCGAGCGGTATCATGTCACAGTCGCGAATCGCCATATTAGCTGCTCTCAATATCACGGACGAGCTCTGGCAGGAGCGCGAGGAGCGCGAGCGGATTGAAGCGGAGCTCGAAGGAAAGGCTGCGCGTTTGGGCGAGCTCCTTGATAGCAAGATCAGCGTTGAACGATAATCCTCCTTGTCCTGGGGTGTTGGCCGGAATTCAGGGGACCGTGAGGATATGGGCATTGCACGCGAGACGAAAAATTCCCTACCGTGCTCGTGATGGAGAAGGAAATTTTTAGCCAACACCTTTAGCCCGGAAGTCTTATATCTGATCGCCGATGCCAAGCCCGGCGCGACCGGGATCGCAGAAACGGTCATGCGGATTTCCACCTTGTTACTCTGGCTATAAAGGGACTTCACCACACGGCACAGCGTGGGGAATTATTATCGCGGCGCTCACGCTTCAGCATCTTCCGCCGAAGGAAATTTAATCTCGCATATCTCAAAGCGGTTGCAGCCACGCAGGGACGTTGACTCAAGTCGCGCGGAGGTGAGCATCCCCGATCGTGTATCGGGTGATTAACTATGCAAGGTGTATTCTTTTTCACGTCGGCCGGGATACTGGTTCTCTTCATCGGCCTCGTAGCGGGTTGGCTCATAAACAAGAAGGTCTCGGAGAGCCATCTCAAGCATACGAGGAAGCTCGCGGAGAACATCATCGCCGAAGCCCAGCGGGAGGCCGAAACCCAGAAGAAGGCGGCGATTCTCGAAGCGAAGGACGAGTGGTACCAGGCCAAGCTCAGGTTCGAAAAGGAGACGCAGGAAGCCCGCCAGGAGCTCAAGAAGCAGGAGCGTCGCCTCGAGGAAAAGGAGCAGAACATAAATCGGAAGGTCGATTACCTGGAGAACCGCGAGCAGGAGCTCGGCGAGCGCCAGAGGCTCCTCGACGGCAAACTTCAGGCGGTCGCCGACAAACACGAGGATCTGAACCGCGTTCTCCAGATGCAGAACGACAAGCTCGAGAGGCTCGCCGGCCTGAGCAAGGACGAGGCGAAGAAGCTTCTCATCGCGAATCTCGAGAGCGAGGCGAGACACGAGGCGGCGAAGAAGATACGGGACATTCGCGAGGAGGCGGAGCGTAACGCCGTCAAGGAGAGCCGCGAGATACTGACGCTCGCCATCGAGCGGTGCGCGGCCGATCATGTCGTCGAATCGACGGTTTCGGTCGTGGATCTGCCGAGCGACGAGATGAAGGGGCGCATCATCGGCCGCGAGGGGCGCAACATCAGGGCCCTGGAGACCGCAACCGGCGTGGACCTGATCGTGGACG
>JAFNGP010000199.1 GCA_017885175.1 bacterium | reverse complement strand
TCGGGCTACTCGGTGGACAACCTCGCGCCGGGCATGACGCCGGGATTTGCGGGCGCGGAAATCGAATCGCCGCCGGGGCTCGCGCTCTCCTGGAATCCGAACGGCGCCCCGGATCTCTGGAAATACGACGTTCATCGAGGCGACGACGAGTCCTTCGTGCCCGACCAATCGAATCAGATCGGAACGACGGACGGCACGATGATCGTCGACGGGAGCTGGGTGAAGGCATACATGTATTTCTACAAGCTCGTGGCCGTGGACCGGCACGGGAATACGTCTATCCCGGCGCTCTTGAGGCCCCAGGATATCAAGGTCGGGACGATGCTCGCAAGCTTCGCGGCGTCGCTCTCGGGGGCGGGCGTCGAGATCTCTTGGACGCTCTCCGAGGCCGGGGCCGACGCGCGGTTCGTCGTGCTGCGTTCGGCGGCTGCGACCGGCGCCGTCTTCGAGGAGCTCGATTCGCCACAGATCGCGCGCAGCGGGCTTACATTCTCCATGGCCGATCGCGGCGGCGAGCCGGGGACGACGTACCGGTACCGGGTGAACGTGGTCGAAGGATCGGGGAGCCGCACGCTCTTCGAGACCGAGGCGATCTCGACGCCGGCGATGCCGCTCACGCTGAATCAGAACCATCCGAACCCGTTCAATCCTTCGACGACGATCGGCTACTACCTGCCGGTCGACGCGACGGTGACGCTCGATGTGTACGATACGTCGGGGAGGCTCGTCGCGAGACTCTTGAACGCGGCGAAGCAGGCGAAGGGGACGCACTCGATCGTGTGGCGCGGACTCGACGCGCAGGGGCGCCAGTCGAGCTCGGGCGTGTACTTCTATCGCCTCACGAGCGGCAAGGAGACGATCTCGAAGAAGATGGTGCTCCTGCGATAGGGAGTGTGAATTTTGGGCTTGGCCGGGAGGTATTCGCATGGCAAGGCGCTATGAGCTGTTTTCGATGCTCGTGCTGCTTTTATGTCTCGCGCTCTGCGCGTCGGCGGCATGGGCCCAATGGGCGGCGAACGGCGTGCCCGTATGCAACGCGGACTATCAGCAATATGGTCCGCGGATAATCCGGGACGGACAGGATGGAGCGATTGTCGTCTGGACGGACGTTCGCAACGGAACCGATTCCGATATCTACGGCAATAGAATCGGCACGGATGGTACGATCTGGGCGGGACTCGGCGGCGTGCCCGTGTGCACGGCCGTCGGCAACCAATACGACGCCATGGTTATAGCCAGCGACACGGGCGACGTGATCGTCGCCTGGCTCGATTACCGTGACGGAGCTCAACGTCTCTATGCCCAGAGGATCGACACGGGTACGGTCGCCTGGACGGCCGACGGGATAGACGTTTGCCCCGATGCAGCCTATCTGTACGATGCCCGGATGGTTCCGGACGGAGCCGGCGGAGCGATCTTCACGTGGTACGAGAACCGCTACGGATCATACGATATATTCGCCCAGAGGGTCGACGTGGACGGAAACCTGGTCTGGGGTTCGGGCGGCATAGATGTGTGCACGTATGCGGGGGACCAATACTATCCGGAGATAACGACGGACGGCGCGGGCGGCGCCATAATCGCGTGGTGGGACTATCGCGGCGACGGGGACATATATGCGCAGCGGGTCGACGCCGACGGCAATCTCCTCTGGAACACGGATGGCCTCTCTGTCTGCGTCGCGAGCGGCAATCAATTCAATCCACGCCTCGTCGCGGCCTCCGGCGGGGGCGCTTTCGTCGTTTGGGGCGACACCCGCACCGGAAACCAGGATGTTTATGCCCAATTGATCGATCAGGACGGCGCTCCAGTATGGCAAATCGACGGGGTGGCCGCCACCGCGGGCAGCTGGCCCAAATCCGATTACCGGGTAGTGGCTGACGGCGCCGGCGGCGTGATCGTCGCCTGGTACGATTATCGATCCGGGTACGCCTACCAGGTATACGCCCAGCGCTTCGATTCGAGCGGCGCCGCGGCATGGGGCGCGGATGGCGTAATGCTCATGGACGCCTATTCGTATGGGTACTCTCTCAGCATAATCCCCGACGGCCTCGGCGGGGCGATAGTGGCCGCGGACCTCTACGTGGATAATGTTTCGCCGAACGACATATATGCTCAGAGGGTGGATCATAATGGCAACGTGCTGTGGGGGCCGAGGGCTCCCATATGTCTTGCCCCCGGCTATCAGTACGGCCCGGTTCTCGCGCCCGACGGGTCCGGCGGAGCGATCATGGTCTGGGAGGACTCTCGCGCGGGCGACGGCTACTCCGATCTCTACGGCCAGCGCATCGGCCCATCGGGGCTCTGGGGCTTCCCCGAGCCCGAGATCGTCTCGTGTCTCGACGTGCCGATGGATCAGGGCGGCTGGGTGCGGATCAGAACGAGAGCGTCGTCGCACGACGTGGCGGGCGGGGGCAGCAGCGCGATCATGGGCTACAACGTCTGGAGAATGATATGGGGCGGCGGGCCGAAAGCGGTGTCCATGAACGCGGCCTCGGCGGGCGCGGCGAATNNCCCGCGATCGATCGCTCGAAGCTCGCAACGCTTCTCGCCGATCCCGCGACCGCGAAGGGCGTGCGGGTGAGCGGCTCCGATGCGGCATCTCTCGGCCTGCCCGAGGGGGAATGGGAATCGGTCGGCTTCTGGTTTGCGACACGGGATACCTTGTACAACGCCGCCGTTCCGACAAAGGATGATTCGACGGGGATGGGCGTTCCGTTCGAGACGTTCATCGTCACGGCTCATACGTCGACGGCAGGCATGTTCGCCACGTCGCAGCCCGCTATGGGCTACTCGGTGGACAACCTCGCGCCGGGCATGACGCCGGGATTCGCGGGGCGCGAGAGCGCTTCGCCGTCCGGGCTCGCGCTCTCCTGGAATCCGAACGTCGCTTTGGACCTATTGAAGTACAACGTCCATCGGGGGAATGACGAGTTGTTCGTGCCCGATCAATCGAATCAGATCGGAGCGACGGAAAGCACTCTGCTCATCGACGGGAGCTGGGTGAAGGCATACATGTATTTCTACAAGCTCGTAGCGGTGGATATGCATGGGAATGCCTCTCCCCCGGCTCTCTTGCGGCCTCAGGACGTCAAGGTCGGGACGATGCTCGCGAGCTTTGCGGCGTCGCTCTCGGGGTCTGCGGTCGAGATCTCGTGGACGCTCACGGAGGCCGGGGCCGACGCGCGATTCGCCGTGCTTCGCTCGGCGGCTGCGACCGGCTCCGTCTTCGAGGAGCTCGCCTCGCCGCAGATCGCGCGGAGCGGGCTCTCGTTCTCCATGGCCGATCGCGGCGTCGAGCCGGGGACGACGTATCGGTACCGCGTGAATGTCGTCGAAGGATCGGGGAGCCGCACGCTCTTCGAGACGGAGGCGATCTCGATGCCCGCGATGCCGCTCACGCTGAATCAGAACCATCCGAACCCGTTCAATCCTTCGACGACGATCGGCTACTACCTGCCGGTCGATGCCACGGTGACGCTCGAGGTGTACGACACGTCGGGAAGGCTCGTCGCGAGGCTCTTGAACGGCGCGAAGCAGGCGAAGGGGACGCATTCGGTCACGTGGCGCGGACTCGACGCGCAGGGGCGCCAATCGAGCTCGGGTGTGTACTTCTATCGCCTCACGAGCGGCAAGGAGACGATCTCGAAGAAGATGATTCTCCTGCGATAGCGCCGGGAGAGACGCGGTAGATCGGAAGAAAAACAAAAAGACGGCCATGCGCGAGTCGATTCCCGGCATGGCCGTCTTCATTTTGCGACACGGGTCCGAGCGGCGCGGGCATTCGCCCCCGGCGGCGCGGTTGCCCCCGGGCGTTACTTCGCCGCGCGCCCCTCGATGAACGCCTGTTTGTTGATCTCGCCGGTGCCCTTCGGCGCCATCTTCTCGATCACCTGGAGCCACTTCGACTCTTCGAGGTCGAGATCGTTCGACAGCACGCCGAGGAGGATCGTATTCACGAGCTTCGTGTTTCCGAGCTTCTTTCCGATCTCGTAGGCGTCGATGGTCGTCGTCTTGGGCACGCGGGCCTTGATGGTGTCCTCGACCTTCTCGGGATACGAGAACTTGCCCGTCGTTATGATTGGCGGGAATATCTTCTGCTCGTTCACGATGATGGTGCCGCCCGGCTTGAGGTAGTGCACCCAGCGGAGCCCCTCGGCGACCTCGAAGGCGAGGATCACGTCGGCGGCGCCCTCTTCGATCAGCGGCGAATGGACCTTTTTCCCGAAGCGCACGTGGCTCGTCACGACGCCGCCGCGCTGGGACATCCCGTGGACCTCGCTCTTCTTCGTGTCGAGCCCCATGGCCCTGGCGACCTGACAGAGCATCTCGCTCGCGAGGAGCACTCCCTGGCCGCCCACACCCACGATCAGTACGTTCGTCGTGCCGTCTTTCATTTCATTCCTTCCTTATGCTTTCTCTATTTCCTGGATCGCTTCCTCGGGGCAGACCTGCGCGCAGAGCGTGCAGCCCGTGCAGAGCTCGAGATCGATCTGCGATTTCGCGCGCCCCTTCTCGTTCTTCTCGCTCGACG
>JAFNGP010000198.1 GCA_017885175.1 bacterium | reverse complement strand
TGCGTTTATATTGGCGTCCCCAACGGGATTTGAACCCGTGTCGCCGCCGTGAAAGGGCGGTGTCCTGATCCGGACTAGACGATGGGGACGCCTATGATTTGATGGAATCTATCAATTGGGGGGGCATGCGTCAACCTGAAAAGGCGCCGCCTCAGCCCTTCGAGGGGCCGGGCGAGCCGTCGTCGCGCTCGGGTCCGAAGAGAGAGATCTGATTCGTCGAGGCCCGAGCCTTGCCCGGGCGCGGAGGCCGCCGGGGTCGGCCGTTCGAGGCCGCTTCCGCTCCGCCGCCGCGGTAGAACGAATCGCACGCATATCTGAGGCTGTCCCGCGACATGCCGCTATCGTCGAACACGCCCGCGCCGACGAGCTCCATCGCGGCATCCATCGAGAGGCGATCCTTCATCCTGACGAGAAACTCCTCGAACGAACCGAAATCCCCCCGGTAGATGTGCTCCTCGACAATCGCGTCCCATTCCGCCTTATCGAGCGAAATGATCGCGATGAGGGGCGCCCGTATGACCCCGCCTTCGAAGGTGAACGCGACGGCGTCGGCGTTTATGCCGTAGGGAATCACGGGGACGCCCTTTCCCTTCAGGTATTCGAGATACCTGCTTTCGCGCTCCTTCACGCCGAGATTGATGTTGAGGAGCGCGGTGAAATACCTCTCCAGGCAATGCGCCTTGAGATAGGCCGTCCGGTAGCTCATCGAGGCCTGGGCGCAGCTGAGCGACTTGCTGTGCGTGAACGCCGTGTTGTGGAGAAGAAAATCGAATATCCGCTGGGCGTCCTCTTCGTTCAGCCCCTCCTCCATGGCCCCGCGGACGAAGGCGAGCCGCGCGGACACGAGCTCGCCCGAATCTCTCCTCCAGAGCGCCCCCTCCACCAGGACCGCATCCTTCCCGCGCAGACCCGCGACCTCGTTGAGCACCTCGCGAATCTGCTCGCGGTACAGCAACACTCCCCGCGTGCCCGCGAGGATCGACGCGAGCGAATGGTGCGGCAGGTACACCTTGCCCTTCTTCCCGGCGTTCTCGAGGTACCTCTCCCAGAGCCTTCCCTCCATGGGGCCGGGGCGATAGAGCGAAATGACGTTCACGAGCTCGCCGAACGTCTCCGGCTTGATCCTCACCAGATGATCGCGGATTCCCGGGCTCTCGAGCAGGTATACGCCGGTGGTCTCGCCGGACGAAATGAGAGCGAACGCGCGCGGATCGTCGAGCGACCCGGGCGTCCATCTCTTTCCCCCCGAACCCATGAATAGACTCGAAGGGGCAGCGGCTCCTTCCTCGTCCCGAATCGATTCGATCGTTTTCTCGATCGCCGAGAGAAAATGCGAGTGCTGGATGCCGAGGATCCATCCCCCTGCCGTTTCGATCGAGGCGCTGCCGAGCTGGGCGAAGCGCTCGCCCCCCGCATTCGTGGTGACCGAGTAGAATCCCTCGATCTCCCTCGGCAGGATGACGAATCTCGAGGTATCGAGCGTGAAATGGAGAATCTTGCCCTGAAGCGGATACGCGGCGTGCAGGGCGCTCCTCGCCACGGGCTCCGCGTTGTAGAGCCGCTGCGCCGCTTCCGAGCTTTCGAGCAGAGACGCGAGACTCCGGTGGCGCCGCTCGAACGAGAGAATGCGGGAGAGCTCCTCGCGAAGCTCCGGGGGCGCTCCGAGAATCTCCGCGATCTCTTTCGCGATCGTGACGACCGACATCTCCTCCTGCGCGATCTGGAAGCATGGCGCGAAACCGGGGATCAGCCCGGCCATGACGATCGCGATCCGATCCTTCTGCTGCTCGGAAACGATGAGGTCTACGGGCGGAATCGGGCCCCGCTTCGAGGGGGAAAAGGATTCGAATACGAGATCGTGGTCGACGGGATTCAGCGGGCTGATCTCGAGGAGATAGGCGATGACGCTCTCAAGGAGATCGCTTCCCATGAGCTCGATCCATATCCCCCGCGCGAACGCCTTGGCGAAGAGCTCCCGGAGAAAGATCAGGAAATCGCCGAGCCCTTCCTCGCGGGCGACCGCGAGCTCCCGCTCCATGGCGCGGCGCAGGTACGACCTCTCGTCGGCCGGCCGGTTATGAAACGCGAGGAGGAAACGCCGGCGGCACATGTCGACGAGCGCGTCCTCGGCGCTCGCGGCGCCGGCGAACGAGATCCGCCCGGAGCGCGCGAGATCGACCGTGCAGCGATCGGCGATCTCTCCCGACCGGTCGAGCGCGGCGCGCGCGTCGCCGAAAAGAGGAACGAGATCCCGCTCCCGCTTGAGATAGTGTTCCTGATCCGGCTCTTCCGCCTCTCCGTCGGTCTTCTTCCTCGAGATCCGCCGCGCCAGGCGGTACGATTCCGCGTCCTCCTTCTGCGAATAGCGGTCGTTGTTCGTTATGACGAGCGGCACGTTCACCTTCGTCGAGAGGATGCGGAGCTGCTCGGCCACAAGCTCCTCCTCGGGCCGCAGGTGATTCATGAGTTCGAGAAAGACGTTCGGCGCGCCGAATATCTGCACGAGCCTCAGAACGACGTCGCGCGCGCGGCCGAGGTTTCCGTGGATAACGGCCTGGCTCGCCTCTCCCTTGAGGCAGCCGGTTAGCGCGATGAGCCCGGAGCGATGGCTCTCGAGCTCCGCGGGCAGCAGGGGCGTCTCTTTCTCCCGCGTCGACTGCCGCGACACGAGGGCGCAGAGATTGCGGTACCCTTCCTCGTTTTCGGCTATGACGGTCAGGTGGAAAAGCCCGTTCGAGCCCGCGAGAGGCGCGATCTGGATCTCGGCGCCGAACACCGGCTTTATTCCCGCCTTGCGCGCCGCCTCGAAAAACTCGAAATGGCCGTACGTCGAGCGGTGATCGGTGAGCGCCAGGGCCCGGAATCCGAGAAACGAAGCCCTCGAGACGAGATCCCGGATTCCGAGGATCCCCTCAGTGCCGCTGTAGACGCTGTGGACGTGAAGAGGAACGTACGGCATGGTGCATCGCTCCGGAAAACGCCTGAAACTACCGTACTAGACGTTTGTGCGGCTTTCAAGGCAATATTGTTTGAAACTTGAAATCCGATTGCGTACAATGGCCTCGGGGCCGCCCGCGCCTTTCAGAGCCGAACCGTACAGGGGGGAAAA
>JAFNGP010000197.1 GCA_017885175.1 bacterium | reverse complement strand
TTGCAGCCTGCAATAGTAGACGCCCGAGGGGAAGCCCTTTTGCCTGGAGAGGGATGGATTCCACCTGAAGGTATGGTCGCCGGCCTGCCGGGAGCCGAGCGAGAAGCTCTCCACCAGTCTGCCCGACACGTCGTAGAACGAGATCGTCGCCGGTTGCCCCGAGCCGTACGCGCCGATCGTAAACGGAATCGTCGTCGACGGGTTGAACGGGTTCGGGTAATTCTGGCCGAGCGCCGCCGCGGGGGCGGAGATTCCCTTCACGGAGAGCGGGCCGTAATGCGTCGGATTGTCTCCGCCGATCTCGACGAGGTAATAGTAGAGATCCTTCGTCGGATCCTCGCATGGATCGAAGAACTCGTATATCCGGTCCGACAGCACCGGCGATCCGTTGCGCTTCTCCATCGCCGCGAAGTCCGGCGTGAAGCCGCGGTAGACGTCGAACCTCGTATAGCCGCCGAAGCCCATGGTGCTCCAGCTGATGCTGACGCCCCCGGCGATCCGTTCGCATGCCGCGGAGGCGATGAGCACGCCGACCTGCGCTCTCAGGTGGAGGGGCAGGCTCTTGATCTCGTTTGTGCCGAGGTTGATCCCGGTGATCGTCGTGTCGCGGTAGCCCGGAGCGTGCACCGAGATCTCGTATTCGGCGGGACCGAGGGCGTCGAAGGCGTACGTGGAATCGGCGAACGCGTCATACGTGCCGATAACGTTGTACGCCGCGTCGAATAGGGTGACGGTCGTGCCCGCGGGGATGTCCGGGCGTCCATCCGCGGAAACGGCGCCGATGATGCTTCCCGCGGGGCGATCGAGCCAATAGGTGTAATCCGCGTCGTTGAAATAGAAATAGTAGTATCCGCTGTCCGGCAGCACCTTCCCGATGCTCGGGGGGCTCCACGCGAGCTCGGCGGTTCCCCACGACCCGCTCCAGCCCCAGTGCTGCGGCAGATAGGACCCGTCTTTCGTGAATTTGAAGAAAATGGTGTCGGGATCGCCCGGTTCGTTTATGAACTTGAGCTTGCGCCAGATGTGATTTCCCTGCGGATCCATGTCATTCGCCGGATCGGTCGGCTCGCATGTGATGCCGTTGAAAGTCCCGACGAGCTGGATCGAAGCAGGATCCTGGGCGCGCACCCCGCCGGCGGCCGCGGCGAAAAAGGCACAGGAGAGCAATAATGTCCGGTAGCAGCGACTCATCGACAATACTCACCCCTCGGATGCGCTTCTCCGATGCAAGAACCTCCATGACCCTCTCCAGGATCCATGGAGTTAAATTTCTTTACTAAACGAGTATATCGCAAATCTGCTCCCAAGTCAAACACAGAGTTGGGCTTGACATTATGACGCAATACGTCACATTTCCGAATTAAGCAAGGAACATACCTCCGGTCCCTGGGGGGTACATTAATTGCAGCAGAGCGGGAGGATCTATGGGATCGCAGGAGACTATACGGCTTTTCGCGGGGGCGAAAGCGAATGGGAATCAGAATTTCCAACCTTTCCAACAAGTTAGATAATCGAAGGGAAGCTCTTCCCGATGATCTGAAAAACGAGACATTCGAGTCTCAAGAGCTCTTTCGGAGGGCCGAAGCGTGCATTGTGCGAGGAAAATTCGATAAAGCGGAAGAGCTTCTGGGCGAGGCGCTCAGAATCTCGAGCGAGAATCCGCTCTACCTTTCGTATTCCGGTCTTTGCATCGGCATGCGGGGGGACCTCGCGGAGGCGCAGAAACTCTGCAGCAAGGCAGCGAAGCTATCCCCCCATTCTCCGATCATTCTCGTGAATCTCGGCCGCATAATGCTGGAGCAGGGATACCGCAAAGAGGCTCGCGACTTCTTTTCCCGGGCCTACGCGCTCGATAATACGAACTCTCCGGCCGCTCTCGAGCTTTCCGGCATGGGGGTGCGCCGCCAGCCCGTGATCCGCAGCCTGGCGCGGAGCCATCCCGTCAACCAGATGCTCGGCAGGATGAGGCACCGGCTCCTCGGATACAAGAGGCCCGGCTGGAAAAATCGCTAGATAATCCCCCCGGCCAGCCCGTACAATCCGGCCGATGACGTTTTCCCCCGAAAGAATCATGCGGGGCGCCCTGATCGCTCCGCTTCTCCTCGCTTCGTGCATGAAGGCGGATATGCGCCGCCCCGGCGAATGGATCGAGGCGCGCGCGGGCGCGGACGCGCGGGTGAACGCTCTCATCGAGGGCGGCCGCTTCGGCGACGCCCTCGGAATAGCGGATAGCCTCATCGCGGCGGGCGAAAACGATTCGAGGACCCTCGGCCAGAAGGCGCGAGCGCTCGGGGGGTTGGGGCGCGGGGACGAAGCGATCGCCGTGTTCGAGCAAGCCGTTCTCGCGGATTACGAGAGCTGCGAGAATCATCTGCACTTTGCGATCTATCTCATGCGGCTCGGGAAAACGGGCCGCGCGCAAACGGAGCTCATGGAAGCGAAGCGCTTCTGCGAGGGGAAATACGATCCGCTCATCTATCGCAACCTGGCGGTCGCCGGAATCAAGCTCGACAAGCGCGACCTCGCGCGGCAGTACGTGGAGGAAGGGCTCAGGCGCGACGCAAACGATCCCTATCTGAACGGTCTCAAGGGGATGCTCGTCGCCCGGGAGAATCCCGCCGCCGCGGAAAGCCTCTTCGTGAAAGCGCGATCGTTCGGGGACGCTTCGCCCGAATTCCTCGTCCAGTACGGGCTCCTTCTCATCAACGAGGGGAGACCGCGTGAAGCGGTGGACGTTCTCGAGGAGGCTTCGAAGCTGCGTCCCGGGGAGCGGCAGATCGCGATCTACCGCGCCGAGGCCCTCGACAGGGCGGGAGATTACGCCCGCGCGCGGGCCATTCTCGACGAGCTTCTCGCGGCCGGGGACGAGGCGGAGATCCGGAAGCTGCTCGCGCGGGTTCTGTTTCACGAGGGAGATTACGAAGAGGCCTTGAAGCTCTATATGAAGCTCGATCAGAGCCCCGAGGTCATGGACAGGATCGCGATGTGCCTCCAGAGTCTCGGGAGAACGGACGAGGCGATTCCCTGGGCGAGAAAGGCCCTCGCCGCGAGGCCCGACTGGCCGCAGGGGATGATCAACCTCGCGGTGATGCTCGCTTCCAGGGGGGATCTCGACGAGGCGGCCTCGCTGCTCGGGCGCGCCCTCTCGATCGAGCCGGACAATGTCCCGGCTCGAGCCAATCTCGATCGGCTCGAGGAAGCGAAAAAGAAGNNGAATGGAGAAACAATCCTCCCCTGGAAACCGTATTGAGGGATGTGGAGTCCAGGATCGGAGGTAGAAACCATGTACTGCAAATATTGCGGAATAGAGATCGGCAGCGAAGCGGATTTCTGCGCCTCTTGCGGAAAGAAACTCAAGAACGGGGATGCTCAGAACATCCTGTACCGGCATGAGCTCACCAGGATCAAGGCCGCGAAGGAATTGAAGAATCCGAAGGCGGCCGCGGCGCTCGGCTTCTTCTTCGGTTGGATATTGCTCGGTCCCGTGGGATACATTTACCTCGGTCAATGGAACTGGTTCTGGCTCACCTTCATCAT